>PULR01000024.1 GCA_003551005.1 Mollicutes bacterium | reverse complement strand
TCCGCGACACCATCCAGGATTGGATCCTCATCTTCGGTGGAAACGACATGAGCCTCTGGGGCAGCGTGACCGGCGGCATTGTCGAATTGGTCGAAGGCATCTTCAACTAAGGCGCAAGCTGAACAATGAAGGGCGCACGTGCCTACTTCGACCACATTGAGAAGCTCCTCAAGGAATTCATTGAACAAGAAGCGTCCGCTATCGACGCCGCGGTGGACCTTCTCTATCAAGCCACCCTCAACAAGAACAACCTCTTCGTGTTCGGGGCCTCCCACGCCGGCATCCTCTCGCAGGAACTCGCCTACCGGGCGGGAGGCCTCGCCACCATCAACCCGATCTTCGATTCCGACTTGATGCTCGACACCCGGCCGATCACCTACACCTCCCAGATGGAACGTCTCGAAGGATTCGGCAGACTGATCGCCGAAAACACACCCTTCAAACGCGGCGACGTCTTGCTCGCCCACTCCGTATCCGGCCGCAACACCGTGATGATAGACCTGGTCCAGACCGCCAGGGAGAAAGGTGTCAAGATCATCGGCATCACGAACCTTGATTACTCCAAAAACGTTGACAGTCGCCATCCATCTGGAAAACGTCTCTTCGAGCTTAGCGACGTCGTCATCGACAATCATGGCGACAAAGGCGACGCCGCCCTCAAACTCGAGGGCATGGAGCAGAAGGTCGGCCCCACGAGCACAGTCATCGGCGCCGCCATCGTCAACAGCATCACTGTCGAGCTCAGCCGGAGGCTGCTCGAGGATGGGCACGACGTGCCCATCCTCTACAGCGCCAATCTCGATGGCGGTTACGAACACAACCAGAAGATCTTCAACAAATTCAAGGACAACATCTTCTATCTGTGAACTACAAAAAACCAGCCCGGTCGATTAGACCAGGGCTGGTTTTTTCATGGGCGCATTCAGTTTGCAAAAGAAATCAGATACGTCATGACGAGAAGCACAAGCAAGCCGGCGAATTGATAATAGAAAAGCTTGATCGGCTCCCGTTCGCTGTCGTCCTTCAAGATGAAATACTCCACAAAACAAAGCAGCGCGGCAGCCCCCAGTAACAACGTGGTGACATCGACCGCCGCACCCGCAACGCGGTGGTAGAGGTCGGAGCCGATGGCTGTCGTGAGCGCATAGGCGAAAAGCGAGACCGCGAACAGGATGCGGTTGATATAGAAGACCATGCGGTTGAAGACTCGAAAACGACTCATGATAACACCTCGAAATCAGTATACACCAAAACATGTGGTAAGGGAAACAAAGCGTTCACTGCTCGCGTCGGTTCTCAAAGATGGTGAACAGGTTCGGATAGAGGAAGAAGCCGAAGTAGGCCACCATCAGATAACGGATGAAATCAAGCATGTTCTCAAGCCAGCTGCCTTCCGCTGCACCCAAAAGACCGAAGAGAAACCGCAGGAGGAACAGCAGGGAAAAGATGAGCAGCAGTCCGACGAACACCCGCATCAACTTGACCCGCCAGGGAACATCCGTCGTGAATCCAAGCTGTGTCCGTTCCTGGGAGACGGCGACGAGGATACCGACAAACAAGCCGAAGGCCCGGTAGAACGCATGTTCCTCGAAAATGAAAAGACCAAGCAAAAAGATGAAGGCCAGCATGGAATAATACCGACGCAGAGCGAGCGCATCATCCCCCATACTTCGATAGAGACGCCCATGCACCACGAGGACGACGATCCCGAACACACCGCCAGTCACTACATCAACCGCTCCGCTGACGCCCAGATAGAGCCTGGAAAGCATCATCCCTAGCATCAGGACGGCGGCGAGGAGGAAGGCTGCCCGTCGCCGGACCCACGCCGCAACCGCCGTAAACACCGAGGCGGCCCCTTGCACATGGGCGCTCGGGAAAGCGCTCCCCTCAGCCGTGCCCAAGGCACGGTTCTCGATCCCGTCCACGGCTTCGAAAGGGCGTTCGACGGCAGTGAAACCCTTGAAGACATGAGCGAGTGTCAGGCTCAAGCCCAGCGTGACGGCGAGAAACTCGCCCAGACGTTTGTTGATGGCCCAGTAGATGGCGGCGAGGAGGGAAAGGAGAAAATACTTCTCGCCGAAAAGCGAGACAAAGCGGAAAAACGTCTCGGTGACAACGTTTCCCGTCTCCTGCATCCAATAAATGAAATCCAAGCTGAAAGTTGCCATGCTATCGCTTCCTCAGAAAATCAAGTATCCTTAGTCAACGATTCGAAGAAAAACTTCCGCTCCCTTGCCAGATAAAGGCGGTAGAAGAACGGCGTGAACTTCCAGGTGTACTTGAAGAGTTTTGATGGGTAGATGTGACGACGGTCCTTTTTCAATCCCGCAAGCATCCGGCGCGCCACGTGATAACCGGATTGAACCGGGGGCGGTTTGCGGATCTGTCCGCTGCGGGTGAAGAACTCCGTCTCTGTCGCAACCGGATAGACACGCTGGAGAATCTGGTCCTTGCGCAGAAGCTCTTGTTCGAAACCATCGAAAAAGCCCCTCAGGGCTGCCTTCGTTGAACTATAAAGCGCGTTCCCGGGAAGCGAGAGGAAACTCATCGCGCTCAACGTCGCCATGAAATGAAACGGTGAATCTGCATAAAGCTCCCGCATCTTGATTGCGCTGTAGATGACGCTATGGACGTTCGTCTCGTAGATATCCACGATGTGCTGCCAGTCCGCTTCTTCAAGGAATTCATGGTAGCTGAAGCCGGCATTGGCGATAAACGCATCGATGCGACCCAGTTCCTCTTCCGCCTCTTGAAACAGCAACTCCAGGGACGCTTCCGAAGAGACATCGAGATTTTTCGTCGTGAGTCTTTTGTGGGCGAAAGTCAAGGTGTCTTCAATCTCGCGGCTGACGGCATAGACTCTTGCGCCCTCGTGGAGAAGCATTTTCAGCAAATCCTTCCCGATGCCGCTTGATGCGCCGGTCAGGACGATGCCGGAATCCTTGATGCGCATATCCATACCCCCAGGAAATCAACAACCTCCGAAAAGCCCTCCTTACAGCTTTTCAGTCGGGTTTTCCGGTGATGCCGTGGATAAACAGATGCAGCATATCCTCGAGCGTCGAACGCTCGGGCAGTGGCGGAGCGAACAATGCGGCGGCGACCCTCCGGAAATACATTATCAGCGAGGCATCGTCAATGGCGATTGAGACCCGCCCTTCCTTGCGGCCCTCCCGGATCAGATGTTCAAGGCCGACGGCGAAGCGGTTCTCCGCGTACCAGGCCGCCAACTCGCCCAGTTTCTTCTCCTGTGGAGCGAGCAGGGAATCGTAGAGGTCACCAGGCAGGTCATTCAGCCACCGGGAAGCGAGTTCGGAAAGCCGCGAGAGCTTTTCGTCGAAAGGCTTGGAGGCATCGTAGACGACCGCTTCATAGGCGCGCGTCCACTGTTCATAAAGACGCTCCATCACCCTTGCAAGCAAATGGGACTTGCTTTTGAAGTGTGCGTAGACGGTCGTCGGCGAGACGTTCGCCTCCCGGGCGATCCCCTTCATCGTCGCCCCTCGTACGCCCCTGCTGGAAAAACGGTCCTCAGCGGCGTCGAGAATCCGCTTGTGAAGCGCCTTCCTTTCTCGCTGTCTGCTATTCATCCGGCACCCACCTCCTAAGCACATTATACGGTTTTTCCCTTTCTGTGGAAAGGTGCACGCCGTTTTTCTTTTGTTGAATCTGCCTGACGGAGTGGGATGCATAGTGGTGTCGATGCAAAACAAAGAGGCAATAAGATGATTGCAGTCCCTAACCTGAGGAAATCCTCGGAAAGGTCAAGCGCGTCTTCCACCTCTCCTTCCATGTCAATCCCAGGAGGTTTCGGCACTCCCGCAGCGAACGACGCCGACAAGACGACCACGATCCCGCCACTGCTTGGTTTCATGCGTCTAGGCGTCAAACGGGCACGTATCAAGGAGAAGCTTGAGCCTTCCACCCTGCGCATCGTTTCCTGGGCGAAACCGGCTACAGCGCACTGAGGTTTCCATCCATCCACACCATCATCACCTAGCGAGAGGACCTTCACGCTTCCCGTCGAGCACTTCTTTGTATCAAAACACGCGACCGCGTCGTTAAAACCGTTTCACGCCTCAAACAACGCCTCCCCCTTTCCCTCGGGATATGGGGGAGGCGTTTTCATGGCGGGCATTCCGGGCCGTTCAGGGAAGTTTGATATCCTCATGTGCAAGCAAGGCCCGTTTCACATCCAGACCGCCGGTGAAGCCGCCGATATTTCCCGTAGCGACCACCCGGTGACAAGGAATGACGATCGGCAGCGGATTCTTGGCAAGTGCGTTGCCCACAGCCCGCGCCCCGCCAGGACGTCCAAGTCTTTTAGCCAGGGTCCCGTAAGTCTCTATCTGTCCGAAAGGAATCTCCAGCAGAGCGGCATAGACCTGCCGCTCGAACGGCGTGCCGCTTAAGTCGGGCGGGTGGGTGAACTTGCGACGCTTACCGCAGAAATACTCCCCGAGCTCCCGGTGGACCTGCTCGGCATAAGCTTCGCCGCCCAGGCGCTTCGCACCGGTGCCGATCACGTACGCGAAGCGTTCAATGGCCGCTACCGTGAGCGCATCGATCATGATGAAGCCTCGTCGCGTCTGGTTTCCACGAACCGATCCACGAGTTCAGGGTCGTAGAGGGTGCCTGTTTTGGCCTTGAGCTCCGCTAGGGCTTCCGCCTCGGAATGGGTCTTTTGATAAGAGCGGGGACTCGTCATCGCATCGAAGGAATCCACGATGCGCAGAATCCGTGAGATAAGGGGAATCGTTTCTCCCTTGAGACCTTGCGGATAGCCACTGCCATCGAAATTTTCATGGTGCGACAGCACATATTCGCCGATATCGGCCAACGAGGGAATACTAGTGAGAATACGGTAGCCGATCTCGCTGTGGCGGACGACATCAAGCCATTCACCCTCCCGGAGCGGTCCCTTGCGGCTCAAGGTATCCCTTGGCAGGGCGACTTTTCCGATATCGTGATAGCGAGCTGCATATTCGAGTTTTTGAAGCTCCTGGTCGGAAAGTCCGAGCGCCTTTCCGAGTTCGAGAGCGTAGAACTTCGTGTTGCGGCCATGGTCCTTCTCGAACGAATACGACGTCTCCAGAGTGCGCTCGATGGTGTCAAGCATGCGCATCCGGACACGTGGGCCTTCATTGAGCTTGTAACGATAGAGGGCGGATTCGGCACGGCGATAGACAACATCGAAATCTTCATCGACCGAGTGCATGACCGCCAATCCGAACGACAAGGAGAGATCAACGCCCTGGACGTTCTGTTTGCGCGATGCCTGCTTGACATCCAGCATGATCCGTTTCGCCTTCTCACGGGTCGTGTTGGGCATCAGCAGAATGAATTCGTCCCCGCCGATCCGCGCAAGGACATCCTGCTCCCTGGCGTAGCTAGAAAGTATTCGTGCGGTCTCGACGAGAATTTCATCGCCGACTTGGTGGCCGAAGGCATCGTTGGCGATCTTGAGGGCGTTCATATCGCAGAGGATGATACTCAAGGGGAGCTTGCCTCTGCGGGTGACAAAGGGGATGCTCTCTTCATAATAGCGTCGGTTGTGAAGTTTCGTCAGCTTATCCCGATAACTCAGCGCATCAATCGTCTCCTTGATGTCCTTCTCGCGACTCACATCGGTGTAGAGTGTGGCGAGCGCATCCTTCCGATGCGGGAAGACCGAAAGTCGGAACGTCTGATCGAGCGCGGAGAAATACCACTCGAAAGATTCCGGCTCGTGAGTTTCCGCAACGCGTCGGTGTACATCGAAGAAGGGCGGTTTCTCAAGCTGAAAAGCCTCATCCGCAAGTTTCCCCTCGATTTCTTCGAGTGTGACGCCGAATATCCGTTCATAGGCGGGGTTGGCTTCGGTAATCCGGTAATTGACAAGGTTGCCGTTCTCATCATAGACCAGTTCGTTGATCGAGACCCCTTCCTGCATGTTCTCGAAGAGGCGGCGGTACTTCGCTTCGCTTTCCTGCAGACGACGCTCGGAACGCTTCTGACGGGTGATATCCATATCCCAGCCCTGATAGCCGATCAACAGTCCTTGCGCATTATAAAGCGGCATCCCGGCGCTCAAAACCCAGATAATCCTGCCATCCTTGGCCGCCAGCGGATTCTCGAGGGACGTAAAGGCGCGTTCTTCTTCCATAGCGTCGAGGAGGAACCGTTTGATATGCGAGTCCCCTCCCCGAGGATGAAAATCCCAGGCTTTCATCGAACCCACGACCTCGTCGGGACGATAACCGATGAGCTGACGGGCATTCGGCGAGAGATAGGTGAAGGTCCCTTCGGCGTCGATCTCCCAGATCATGGTTGCGCTGTTTCTGACAAATCGTTCGTAGCGGGCATGATAGGAAAACGGCCCGGATTGTCCATCAAGGGAGGTAGGGTTGTGAGTTCCATGCGTTTTCACCGCGAGCGCAAAAAGGAGCGACGCGGCGAGCACGAACAAAGTCCCCGCCAATGCGATCCACAGCCTCGACGCTCCCGAAGCATAGACGACCCACATCAGGCCGACCATGACGACGACGGCGCCAACAACGGGAAAATGAATCTGTCTGAACCTTCTGAACAAACTTGCCCCTCCCCTGAAAACGCGTATCTATACCATGGATTGTATCTTCATTATACATCAGCGGACAACCATTCGCCACCATCTATGAAAAAGGCGCCACATAAAGGGCGCCTCAGGAGAATTCCTTGAATTTCTTGCGCAACATGATGTAGTGAAGCACAACCCAGACAGCATAGAAGACCACAAAAAGGAGAATGCCTTCACGGAGACTGAAATCCGGGGTCATCAGCCAGTTGAAAAACACAAAGATGACGGCGGCCAGGACGCCCGGGCCCCAGATCCGTAGGTGAAGCTGTTTTCGAGGGTCCATCTTATCCTTCAATGCACACACCTCCAATCATATCACGGGCAGAATCATGTTCGCGAGCAAGAAATAGATCAGGATGCCGGTGATGTCCTTGATGGTCGTGATGAAGGGGACGGAACCGGCGGCCTGGTCGAATCCGAGTTTCACGAGAAGAAAGGGGACGATGAATCCCACAGCGCTCGCGACCGTGATGGTCACGACCAGGGCCCCCGCGATGACGAGCGCCAGCTGTATGGGATATTCGAAACCTGCGAAGAAACCCTGCCAGAGATAGACAATCGCACCGGCGAGGATGCCGGTCATGACGCCCATCGTGAACCCGATGGCGATTTCCCTTCCCCATTGCTTGAGGAAACGCTTGAAATCAATCTGTCCAAGCACGACAGCCCGGGTGAAAATGGTCGACGACTGGGTGCCGACATTTCCGCCCATGTCCATGATCACGGGAATGAAGAAGGCCAGCGCATAGAATTGCGCCAGGGTATCCTCGAAGCGTTCGATGAAGAACCCGGCCATCAATCCGCCGGCCATGGCCAGCATGAGATAGGGCATGCGGATGCGCCAGACCCAGGGCAGGCTTCCGGTGGTCAGCACGCGGCTGCGGTCGATCTCCAGCTTGCCCACGTCCGCGAAACCGGCGTTGCTGAGCGCTTGTTCGCGAGCTTCTTCTTCCAGCACGTCAATGGCGTCGTCAACCGTGACGGCGCCCAGCAGACGGTTCTCCTTGTCGATGACGGGGATGGAGAGCAGGTCGGATTCCTGCAGCATCTTCGAGACGACTTCGTCGTGGACGTCGTAGGTGACGCTGATGGGGTCCGTGACCATGACCTCGGAGACTTTCTGCTTGGGATCGGCTGTCACCAGCGACGTCAGCTCGATAGTCCCGATCAAGCGACGGCTGTTATCGGTCACATAGATCTGATAGAGGTTTTCATAGCCGGAGCCGACCTCGCGGAGCCTCTTCAACCCTTCTTCGACGGTCAGGTTCTCCTTGAACCGGATGTACTTGGGAGTCATGATGTTGCCGGCGGTCCCGGTGTCATAACCCATGACAAGGTTCGTGTATTCCCGCTCCTCATTCGAGAGGGAGGCGAGCAGGCGCTTGGCCACCTTGGCGGGGAGCTCGTCCATCAATTTGGCGCGGTCGTCCGGTTCCAATCCCTTGAAAAACTCCACGGCTTTCTCGTCGGTGAAGTTTTGCAAAAGATCCTGCTGGACTTCCGGTTCAATGTGCTCGAAGACCTCGATGGCCTTGTCTTTTTCCAGCAGGCGGAACACGACCACTTGGTACTTTGGCTCCAGGATTTCAATCAAGTCCGCTAGATTGTAGTCCTCGATTTCATTGATGACTTCCTTGAGCTTTCTGGTCTCGCTTTCGTTGATCATTTCACGGATTTCGTTCACGATTCTCATGTTCTCTTTAAGCATGGTGTTTCCTCCTTTGGGTTTTCATGTTTCTCACACAAGCAAGCGATACAGGACAAGATACAAACGTGCAACCCTCGACGACTCGAGCGGATAATGACTACTGTCCATACCACACCTCCTTTGGCTGACTATCAAAAAAGCCTGCCTCAACGGCAGGCTCAGATTATCCAAAACCTCAGATAACCATCTTACCTTCGTTGAGTTTTGGCACTATACAGCGTTGGCTTCCGCCAGCTGCATTAGACAAGCCTTAAGTCGGCAGTGTCTGTTGACCCGTTGGCATCTTTCGACATTTCCGGGCAGCAGCGTCTATCTGTATAGGAGCCTCACCTAACGTAAGCACTCTTGTTATGCATATGTATCGTAACCTTATGTATAGTAACGTATAAGGCATGATATTTCAATAGGAACAACCAATTTGTTGTAAAATACAACATTAGTTCCGGCTCAAGGGATTCAGCTTGACCTTCACCGCTTGATCGACATAGCTATCGATTTGCTTGTTTTCACTTTTGCGTGTATCTTCATAAGTCATGTTCAATGCGGTTACCATTTCGATAAGCTTCATCATGCTATCACCTCCTGATAGATTCAAACCGGTCACAAAGCTCACTTGCGTGTGACAATGTCGAACCGTGTGCGCAGCATCTGATCGAAATGCTGCTCAAGTGTCTTGAGTGTCGATTTCTGCTTTTTAATGCGTTTCATGTCATCACTCCTTATTGTCTGTGGGTTGGGACGCTAACCAGCCTCTTGCGTTTACATAATATACATGAAAATATTTTTCATGTCAAGTGGGCCACTTCTATTTAAAACGCCGACCTCGATCGAGGTCGGCGTATTGAGGCATGCAGCGAACAGCGGGATATCCATCATCAGTTACGGGTCAGGGGATTCAGCTTGACCTTCACTGCCTGTTCGACAAAACTTTCCACCTGCATGTTCTGCTCCTTATGCTGGTCCTTCAGAATCTGGTTCAATGCTGTGATTCTGTCAATAAGTTTCAACATACTTTCACCCCCTGGAAAACAGGCTTCTCCAGGTGTCTACTGACGTGACAATGTCAAACCTTGTAAGTAGAACTTGATGAAAGTGCATCGGAAATGTCGGGTCCTGATGAGCTTTTTACTACTTTCTTGTGGCTTTCATAATTATCACTTCCCAGTCGGTTGGACTAGTCACTGGCTGTCCCCTTCCATTTTCATGCTAAAATGCAAGACGTTTTCATGTCAAATTAACCACTAGTTAAAAGCCGACCCCCATCGAGGTCGGCGTATTGGTGCATTCAGCGAACAGCGAGGTATCCATCATCAGCGAGAATCGTTGCGCCGTTGATCGCCACGCTTTCGTCGCTGAAGAGGAAGCGGACCACACGGGCGACTTCTTCGGCTTCTAGAAGTTTGCCGCGCAGGTGACGGCCTTTCAGGCGTTCCCGGCGTTCTTCGGGAACGGATTCAAGCAATCCGGTGTCGATGAAAGCCGGAGCGACGCCGACTACGCGGATGTTGTCTTTCGCCAGTGCGTCCGCGCCGGATTTCGTCATTGAGACGACGGCAGCCTTGGCGGCGCTGTAGCGAAAACTTTTCTGAGCGCCGAAATAGCTGCGGATGGAAGCGGTATTGACAATCGTCCCTTCGACACCAAGCCTCTGCATCGCCCGGGCGGCGTAGTGCATACCATAGAAGACGCTGTGTTGATTGGTGTCGAGATGCTCGTGATACAGATCCGGATCAAGCGAATCAAAGTGTGTCCCATCACGGATGCCGGCATTGTTGAACATGCCGTTCAAGGTTCCGAATGTCTCGAGCGTCGAGTCAATGAGTTCCTTGACGGCCTCCGCTTTCGAAACATCGACAACTTTCGTCCGCAAGTGAGCGCTAGTATCCCTGCATTCCTCTTCAAGGCTGCGCAGTCCCGTTTCGTCTATGTCGCAAGCCATCACACGAGCGCCGGCTTCGAGCAGCAGTTTGACGCTTTCACGACCGACGCCACTTGCGGCCCCTGTGACGATAATGACCCGGTTCTCAAGGTTCATGATACCAACCTCCCTTAAAGACTATCCACATGTATTATACCTTCAGAGAATTCCCTTCACAAGATGTCCTGCTGACAGACATACACAACGGAGCGTTTCGAGAAAGGAATCGTCTCACACCAATCAAAAATGGATGCCAAAAGCGCCGCCCGCTCCTTTTTAAACGTTGCGAAGTGATTGCCTTCAAGCCACTCCACCGCATTGACCATCAACCCGGGAGAATCGCTGTGCTCAAAGAGAATGACAGCTTTACGGGCGACGCGCGCCATCTCTTCAAGAGCAACCCTGCGAGCATAACTGGACAGACCATGCACGACATAGGCGGCAAAGACAACATCGAAGCTGTCCGTTTCAAATGACAGGCCCTCCCTCACATCCTCGTGGAAGAGAAGGGCGCCCCCGGTTTTCAACTTCTTCCGCGCCACCCGTAGCATACCCGTGGAATAATCGACCCCGGCCACATCATGCCCCTGTTCAAGAAGGGCCTGCATCAAGGCCCCCGTTCCGAAACCAACGTCCAGCACCTTGGCCCGGCTTCCCACTACACGCTCCAGGGAAGGCAACAACAAGAATTTTCGATACATTCGCAGCTGGAATTGAAAGAAGCAGCCATAAAGCGGCGCGATGGAACTGAAAAGACCCCGTTTCATGTGATTGCACCCCCCACAGAAACCACTCATCAAGAAAAGAAAAGCCCCGTTTCACCGGAGCCTCGATTCACGCGTCAATAGTTGCCTTCCATGTCTTCCATGGAAATGTGAAGCATCTCGCCTAATGCCGCAAGCACGGAGGCGAAAGCGGCAAGAATCACACCGAAGGAATGGTTCCAGTCCACGTCGTTAGCGACTTCTCCGCCGTTGTTGACAACCTCGATGTAGTTGGGCATCAGGAAGAAAAGCACCGCAGCAAGCACGAACATCGCCAAAGAGAACATGTTCCCCTGTCGCATGATAAGCGTCAGCAGCCCGGCGGCTAGCGGGGAGAAATAGGCGACGACGGCATAGGAGTTGAGCTCGAGCTCGCCTTGGATGAAATCTTCAGCGAGGTCGGTACCGAAAGCAATCTCGACGCCGGTGACACTCACCTCGTTGTAGCTTAAAGCCGGAGCGAAGATCATCAACGTCGCGACGACGCTCCAGAAAAAGATGATGACGGGCATGTATTTCTTAGAGAATTCATTTCTCATGGGGCTCACCCCTCTTGCGCCTTATTGTACACGAAAGGCCACATGAATGTCAAAACCGCCAAACAGAGCCTTTATTTCAAACGTTACCCCCCCAGTAGAAATTTCGGGCCTGCTGTTGTTCCGCTTTTGTCAGGCGGTGGGCATGAGCATGCCGATACGTTTCTACCTGGGCTTGGCTTTCCTGACACTCACGCACCAGCCGCTCGAATGCATCCGCTTCGACGAAAGGGTCGTCGGAGCCAAACGTGACGAACAGACGCAGTCCCTGAAGGGATTGAACGGGACCGTAGGCGTAAGGAGGCATCGGATGAAGGAGCAGGGCGCGGGAGACAAAAGGCCCTTGTCGATAAAACGCCGCGAGAACCAGATTCGCACCATTGGAATACCCAAGGGGTACAATCCCATTCCAATTCAGCCCATATCGGACAGCGAGTCGCGTGAGACGATCCACAAAGGCATCGGCCCGGGTATTCAGATCCGCCTCATCAAAAACGCCAGCGCGCAGACGTTTGAAAAACCGTCGGTTGTCGCCTTCAAGGACATCCCCTTCTAACATGAGCACACCGGCATCTGGATCAATCGACGCGGCAAGAGGTTTAAGATCCGCCATCGAACCACCGGTCCCATGAAGCAGCACCAGGGTCCGTTCGACATCCCCGGGTTCATAAACATGCTTCATGGCTGCGAAGGCTTCTCCAGGTAGCCTTTCTGGATCTCGAGCGAGCGAAGAGCGCTTTGAATCCGCTGCCGTTTCTTTTCCAGATGAGCGGGAAGCGTCAGCTTCGCTCCCAGCTGGTCGAACGCTTCGTCGACAGTGAATCCCGGCCCGTCGGTGGCCACTTCGAAAAGGATGAACCCGCATTCGCGATAATAGACGGAACGGAAATACGTCCGGTCGATGATCTGCGTCGTCCGGTAATTCTGTCCGTCAAGTGCATGCAGGATTTCCCGCTGATGATCATCATTTGCGGCTCTAAAGGCGATGTGATGGACGGTGCCGGCCCCTTCGATACCGCGCCCGTGGACAGTGCGCGATAGGTGAAGCTCGCCACCCGTTTCAACCGTACCGTTCAACCGGTAGAACGCCGCGTCCGAATCTTCCAGCTTGAAGCCGAAGGTTCGTTTCAGATGCTGCTTGGAGTGATCCGGGAACATAGAGAGCAGCGTAGCAAACGCGATACCTGTGATGGCGTATTGACTTTCGACGATACCATCCCAGGCATTCCCCCCTTCGACATCCCGTTCAACAATCCCCAGCGACAACCCGAACGAGTCCTTGAACCAAAGCACGCTCTCGCCCAGACGCTGTTCGACATGATACTTTGTGCCGTGTTCAATCAGGCGACGCTTCCAGAATGCCATCGAGCGAGGTGGGACGGCGAAGACCACATCGCCTACCTGTCCACCGCCGCGTTTGCCCCGTGGAGCGTTCGATTGGGGAAAGAACGTCAGGTGCGTACCGACTTCGGCAGCCTGGTTCGAGAAATACAAGTGATATGTACCGGGGTCGTCGTGGTTCACCGTCCGCTTGGTTAAACGCAAACCCAGAACCCCTGCATAGAAGTCCAGGGTCGCCTGGGGATCCCCGGACAGAGCCGTGATGTGGTGGATGCCTACTGGTTGCATCATCAAATCCTCCTTAACCGATCTATGTTCATTCTATCAAGAAGGATAAAAAAGCATGTCTTTGACGCAAGAAAAACCCGCCGAAAGGCGGGCGATAACTCAACGACGGACAAAGGGAAGCCGTTTCTTGAAGGCGCGGCACACCGAATAAAACTTTTCCAGAGGACGTTCGAGTGCGTTCAGGAGCATCGGCGGCAGGAACACGAGATACATCGTCACAATCAGCGTCGCCCGCAGACCGGAGGGCCACCACCGATCCAGCGCCAACCCGCTAAACAGCCAGACGACGGAGACGCCCAGGACAAGATGGTGCACGAGGCGACGGCGCTTGCGCAAAATGTATGCCGTGAACGGCAGAAGCGTGAAAAGGGGCTGGTAGCGGGCAAAATCTCCTTCCAGCAAGGACAGGAACACATACACCTGTGCAAAAAGCACGGGCAGGATGTTTCGCAAACGGTTGCGCAGCGACCCGAGGAATAAAAACGGCGTGTGGACCATCAAGGAGGCAGCAACCAAAGCCGCCGGCAGGTTCCCGCGCCAGAAGAGAACCATCGCCGCCAGTGCGAAGGCGATCAGCGGCAGACTGGCGAGGATAAGCGACCGTAGAGTGAACAAGAGAAGTTTGCGGATGGTCGACGCCTTACGATTCTTTCGGCGGTTTATCCGAAAAAAAGTATCCTTTTCCTGATCTGGTCTTTTCATGACGGAGTCTCCTTGCGCCTACTCAAATGCGTCACGGATTCAACCTGGGACGTCTGGGGGAACATATCGAAGGGCTTGATGGACTCGATGCAAAACTGTTTTTTCAAGCGTCCGAGATCCTTCGCCAGGGTGCTCGGGTTGCAGGAGACATAGATGAGTGTCTGCGGCGGGGAGGCAAGCAGTCCGGAGATGGTCTCGCGGTCGAGACCGGAACGTGGCGGATCCATCACCACGACATCAAACGATGCACCCGGTGTGCGTTTAAGATACCTCCCGGCATCGAAGACCCGGAAGGTCGCCCCTTCCATACCGTTGGCCCTGGCATTCGCCTCCGCGCTGCTGATCGAGGAGGGGTCGCTGTCGATGCCGACGACCTGCTTGAACCGATCCGCGAAATAAAGCGCCATTCCTCCGCTTCCGGTGTGCAGATCCAGCAGGCTCTCACCCCGCGGCAGCAACGAGCCGACATAATCGTACATCCTTTTGGCTTCAGGGGGGTTCAGCTGAAAGAACGCCTTCGGGTTCAACGCATACCGGACACCGCCGAGACGCTCGTCGATGACCTCCCTGCCGGCCAGCACTTCATAGGTCTCGCCGAAGACGTTCGGATTCGCCGCATCATGATTCTTGGAAACGGCGACCCCCACGACGTTGGGCAGTTCGAGAATCTCTCTTGCGACCTTGTGGAGAAACTTGTTGAAGAGGGTGACGACCAGGGTCACCTGAATCTCGTCGCGTGAAGAACCGATACGGGTCACGATATAGCGGAGCATCCCCCGCATACGGGAAGGATCGAAAGCGTAGACCCGATAGCGGTCGAGAATCTCGAGTACCGCCTGGTTCGTCTCGTTGATGCGAGGATGCTGCACGGGACAGGCAGCGACCGGGACGAATTCCTTGCCGCCGCGAGCGTACAATCCGGTCTGCAGACCATCCGAAGTGTTTTCCACCGGCATCTGGGCCTTGTGTCGATAAGCCCGTGGATTCAGGGGCGGTTCGTAGCGGTGCAACCGGTAATCCCCAGGCTGCAGGTCTGCATAGCGTTCGATGGTCTGTTTGAGAAGTTCCTGCTTCAGCCGGAGCTGTTCCTCATAATCGGCGTGCTGAAGCTGACAACCGCCGCACGTTCCGTAATGCCTGCAGAAAGGACGTCGCCGGTAATAGGCGTGTTTCTTGAAGCGAACCGGCTCTCCCACGGCGTAGCCTTTCTTGAGGTCTACGACACGGACGACGACCTGCTCGGGCGGAATGGCATCGGTCACGAAGACAACCTGTCGCTTGTAGAAGCCCACGCCTTCGCCGTTAATGCCGATCGACTTAATGGTCACGAGAACTTCCTGGCCGATTTCCAGTTGAGATTCCATGGGCCGCCCTCCTTTTTTCAATGGATGTCTTTAAAAATAGTGTAACACATGCACAGAAACGGTACGACTCAAGCTTCACTAGGATGGTCCAGACAGAACGGGGTGAGGCGTTTGATGGCGAAAGCGCCAAGCGGAGCACTCAGCAGGATGCTCAGCACCGAAATCGCCAGAATCAGCTCCCCTCCGGCGACCCCCATGGCGAGCGGCACCGCACCGACCGCGGCCTGGACCGTGGCCTTCGGCCAATAGGAGGCGACGATGAACAGCCGCTCCCGCCAGGGATGCCGACTGCGCGAGGTGGCGATCAGCACCCCGATACTGCGCATGAAAAGCCCAAAGAAGACGAACCCGATTCCCAGCAGGCCGGCCTCTAAAGCGATGGAGACATCGACCGCGGCGCCAACCAGCACGAATAACAGAATCTGCGCAAAAACCCAGACCTTCGAGAGTTTGATCGACAAGCGAGTCGCCAAGGGGGATTTCCCTTCCGCGATCACGACCCCGATCGCCATCACCCCGAGAAAGGCGGAGACCATGACGACATCCTCGAGTCTCTCTTCCAGGGTGACCAGAAACATCGACACCGCCAAAAGCAGCACTACCTTGCGGCTATCCCGGATACGAAAGCGCCGAAAGAACACGAGCAGCACAAGCCCGACCAACAGGCCTAGCAATACACCTAGGAAAATCGCCAGCGGTACATTGAAAAGCTGCAGACCGAAGCTGCTCTGCGTGCCCAGATAGAGTCCAAGAAAGGAAGAGAACAACGCAATGGCGAAAACATCGTCCAGCGAAGCCGCTGTCAGCACCACAACCGGAAGCTTGCGTTTCATACCGATTTTGCGGTCCATCAGATTCAGCATCGCCGGCACCACCACAGCTGGGGAGACGGCCGCAACAATGAACCCCAGAATCGCCCCCTGGACGAACGTGAACTCAAAGAACCACATGGCAAGCACCGCCAGCGACAAGCCTTCCAGAAGATTCGGAATGATCGCGAGCGGCAACGAACGCTTTCCGGTCTCCCCGAGTCGTGAACGATCCAACCCGAGCCCCGCCCGCAGCAGAATGATGATCAGCGCCACTACCCGCAGATCGTGCGCCACCTCGAGCAGGGCGTCACTGAGCAGATCGAACCCGGACGGGCCGATGACGATCCCCGCAAGCAGCATCCCGATTAACGGGGGAAGCTTCATCTTCTCAAAGAGGAAACCCCCTAGAAAACCAAAGAACAAGACGCTGGCCGCACTGAACAACACTCACAGACACTCCTTCGTTTTACACCGGGAATAGCGCATCAAAAAACCTGCGCAAAAAACACGCAGGCGTCATCAGCCTTTCGGCGGTTTCGGCGAACGCCATCGCCACTCAATCCTCTTTAATATAGCACAGAGCATTCTAAGTGGCAAAAAAAACTTAAGGCTGCATCGCTCCGAAGAGGACCAGCCAGGCCAGGACGCTCTTGGCCACCAGGCTGAGGATGATATAGACCCGTTCTCCATAGACATAATCGGACCAGCGTCCCACACCCTTGTACTGCAGGACCATGTTCACCGGGAAGGTGTTGAAAGCCACGAAATATGTCCCCACAATGGCCCACACGAACCAGGGTACCATGTCAAACTCGCCGGTGCCGAACATGTACATCAGGATCACGACCCACGGTGCGATTCCGGCAATCGAACCATAGATGAAGGGGCCCCAGCGCACGTCTTTCTTTTCGCGTCCCGCATTGAGCTGTTCCATCACCAGCCCGAAGAGGTTCATCGAGGCATTGAGAACGAAGATCAGCAGCAAGGAAGCCAGATCGTAGATGCCGAACAGCGTCGCGATCAGCACGATCATGATCGAGGAACTGAGCGCATACTCGAACCAGCGGAACTTGTTGACGCCGTTCTCAAGATCTTCTCGGTAGATGCGGTTCGTCCGCTCCGGAAAAGCAATGAGCGCGTGCGCACCGGCCGATAGCAACAAAAACAGCGCCACAAAGATACCAAAAGGCAGTTCGAACAACTCGTCGCTAGCCAGCACCAGCGTCTGCTCCATCTGGTCGAACTCCAGATAGAACAGCGTGATGGTCGGTGTGAACTCCCCGATGGTCTGAATCACAGTCGTCGCCAGAATGAGCATGAGCAGACCCTGCACCAGATGCAGCCCGCCCATGATCTTGTTGAAACGTCGGAGCCGTTCATGCGTTAATGCTTTCAATTAAAACCCTCCCTGTTTGTTATCAATTTATTGCATTATACCACGCCTTCTGATGTAAATCCTAAAAAAATACAACTGAGCATGGTCATTGACAAGCTTAATCCAACACGTTATAATTATTTTAGCTTAAACTTAATATATTGGATTGGAGGTTGAATCATATGGAAGAAGTCAAACGCTTTACAGCGATTGGAGAAAAGACTCGATACAATATCATTCAGTTATTGCTGAAGAAATCCTATTGCGTCAAAGGTCTTGCCGAACATTTTCAGGTGACGGAATCCGCTATTTCCCAACACCTGAGGATTCTCAAGCAGCAAGGTTTAGTTGAAAATGAGCGCAGTGGACATTTCCAGCACTACAAGGCTAAACGCGATGCCTTGCGGAAAATGGGAGAGGATCTTATCGCTCTTTCCGAAACGGAGCCTGAGCCCTGCGAGAAGGACGACGATTGCTGCAAAGAACAAAAGAAGTAACCACGATTCCTAAAGAGACGCCCGCTTGGTTGTCAAAAGCGGGCGTCTTTTTCATGAGGTCAACTATTCTTTTTCCAGAAGCATCACGGTCTCGATGTGGCTTGTCTGCGGAAACATGTCGACGGGCCTCACTTTGCGGACACGGTAATCGGCATCGACAAGACGGGCGGCATCCCGCGCTTGGGTCGAGACGTTGCAGGAAACATAAACAACCCTTGATATGTTGCTGTCGATGATGGCATCGAGAACTTCACGCTCACATCCTTTCCTGGGCGGATCAAGGAAAACGACGTCAGCCTTCCTAACCAAGGTCGGTAGAAGATCCTTCGCCTGACCCGTGTGGAATGTGACGTTCTCGACTTGGTTCGCTTCTGCGTTGCGTCTCGCATCCTGCGTCGCTTCCGGGACACTTTCGATACCGTGCGCTTCCCTGACCCGCCTGGAGATGGGCAGGGTCAATGTGCCGATGCCTGAGTAGACATCCACGGCGAATTCTTCACCATGGAGGGATGCGAACTCGAGCGCGAGGCGGTAGAGAGCCTCTGTCTGGGTAGGATTCACCTGATAGAAAGACCGGTGCGAGATGTTGTATTCAAAACCGAAGAGACGGTCGCGGATGTTATCCTTTCCGTGCAGCGTCCGGCTTTTTTTACCCAGCATGACATTCGTCTTGTCAGGATTGACACTGACCACGATGGAGACGATTTTCTGGTATGCATCAAGCAGTCGCTTGACGAGAACATCCCGGCCCGGGAACATCTCCCGGGTGGCGATTAAAACAATTGAAATTTCGCCATATTGTGCGCTTCTGCGCAACATTAAACCACGAAAGGCGGGACCCTTGCCGCCCTGATAGATGGGCGTGGACTGCTCCTGAAGAACATTGCGGACGAAACGAATGATGTCGGTGAAGACCCTCGGGTAGATATGGCATCGCTGGATATCGACAATGTCATGCGAGCGGGGGCGATAAAGTCCGGCGACCGTCCGCCCACCCCGGACACCAAAAGGAACGAGAGCCTTGTTTCGATAATAGTAGGGATTGGTCATCGGAATGGTGTCTTCGACTTCAACCTCAATGCCGCCAAGCTTGCGCAGCGTCTCCTGGACACGATGACGCTTGAATTGCAGCTGCATCTCATAACTCATGTGCATAGTGTCGCAGCCACCGCAAGCAGCAAAATGATCACAGATCGGTTGTTTGCGGAAGGGGGAGGCCTCCTTCAGTTCAATCAACCGGCCGAAACCGAAGTTCTTATTCACCTTGATGACCTTGATGGTTGCCTTCTCACCCTTCAAGGCGCCCTTCACAAACAAAGGGAAACCTTCGACACGGCAGACGCCCATGGCGTCATGCGTCATGTCGACGAAGGTGACATCGTGATACGAATTTTTCTCGACCAATCCAACCCCTTCTTTCATTTGAGCTTGTAGCGCTTGGCGAGTCCTCCCATGCCGGTCTCCCGGTAATGGGCCGGTAAGTCCCGCCCGGTCTCATACATGGTTTCAACGACATAATCGAAGGTGATCTTACGGAAATCGCTCAGATGAGCGGCCAAACGGCTAGCATCGACCGCACGCAAAGCAGCTGCGGCATTGCGTTCGATACACGGAATCTGAACATATCCCATGACTGGGTCGCACGTCAGGCCCAGATGATGCTCGAGCGCGACTTCCGCCGCATACTCGATCGCCGAAAGATCATGGCCGCGAAGATGCGCATGGGCCGCAGCAGCCATTGCGCAGGCACTGCCGACTTCTGCCTGGCAGCCGGCTTCCGCGCCACTGATTGAAGCATGTGTCTTGATGAAATTGCCGAACAGACCCGCGACAGCCAAAGCATCCACCAGTTTTCCGACGCTGTAACCTTGGTGGCGACGGGCATAGAGGAGAACTGCCGGGAGAACCCCGCTGGCTCCGCAGGTCGGTGCTGTGACAATCGTCCCTCCGGAGGCGTTCTCCTCACCAACGGCAAAAGCATAAGCCCCGAGAATGGCGATTCTTTTGTCGGAAGGGTCCGTTTCGCGCCGGGCTCGCTCGTGCAGGCTTCTGGCCTTGCGTTTCAAAGCCAAGGCTCCGGGAAGCTCGCCCTGCTTGTGCAGACCTTCATCGACGGCTGTCTCCATCGCCTCGAAAACCGTTTGCAGGAATTCATCGATAGAAGGTCCTTCATGTCGCCTGATATAGCCGGCATAGTCCAGACCTTCATCACGACAGTATTCGACAATCTCCTCAAAGGTCCGGTGGGGGTAGATCGGCTGTGATTCAACCGACGCTTCTCCCGCCCGGAGGATATCCCCGCCACCAATGCTAAAATACCGATCTGAAGCGATTTCCCGGTCATTGTCAAAAGCGAAGAGATCGAGTGTGTTGGGGTGTTCTTCGGCGAAGGCATCGCTGAAGACAACCTCCACGTTCACAAGCGTCTCTTTTATGATCCGATCGGTCAAATGGCCACGACCCGTCATGCTCAAAGAACCATGGAGAACCGCTCGGTAGGCGTCAGCCGGGTGCCTTTGCTGAAAATCCCGACAGGCTTTTTCCGGCCCCATGGTATGCGAGCTGGAAGGCCCTTTACCGATTTTGTAAAGCTCTTTGATAGTTTTCATGAAATCCCTCGTCTAAACGTCGCTATTATCATTATACCACACTTGAGGCTGCCTGCTCGGCCTCCAGGCAAGAAAAAGGCGCCCCGGAAGGTGGGGCGCCGGTATTCTTTGTGTTGAACTCAGGAAAAATCCATCTCGACGTCGGCACGCTTGGACGGTTCGGCTTCGAAAAATGGCTGACGCTCCATATTGATCTTCGCGGCGACCAAGCTTGTCGGAAACGACACAATGCGGGAGTTGAGTCTCGAGACGTTCGCGTTGTACATCCGGCGGGAAGCCTGGAGATGCTCCTCCACATCGGCGATGGACTGCTGAAGATTCGTGTAGACTTTCTCAGCCTTCAAGTCGGGATAGTTCTCCACTGCCACGTCGATTTCGGACTGTACGCTGTTCATTTTCTCGAGAAACTCCTCTTTTTGTTCGACCGTCAACTCATCCGGCATGTTTTGACGCCATTTGACGACCTTCTCAAAGGTCTCGGCTTCATGTTTGGTATAACCCTTGACGGTCTCGACCATCTTCGAGAGGGTATCAAACCGTTTGGTCAAGGCGACATCGATTCCCGACTCGGCTTCTTGGACCTTGACCTTCAGCCTCCTCAAACTGTTCATGGTTGCGATGAACCAGATAATGACGATGACCAGCACTACGGCAAGAATGATCAGGATGATCTGGAATGCATTCATGCGTTACTCCTCCTTAAATATGTTGCGATTCAATTTCAGTTCGTCGACGACGTCGTAGATGATGTCAATATCCTGCTTGAAGGTTTCAAGATACGATTCATCAAGCTTGCGGAACGGTTTCAGACTGAATGTCGGTCGCCCGTTGTGAATAGCCATGTGCAGGCGGTTGTCAATAAAGGAGAAATAGACTTTCCCCGGGTGCTGTTTCTCGAGTTTCATCAAAGATTCCATGAAATGCGGAGTCAACACATAGAAAGCCGTGTGTTCCTTCGTCGCAAACGTATTGAAGGTCTCGTTGAACTCGACAGATTCCAGCTCCACGGAATCAAAGCCGCGGCTACTCTGCGGTTTGGCTTTCGGACCCCAGCCAAAATTCTTGCCGAACATCGCGCCCTTCGTTCTCGGAGGCATTTTCGGCTCGAGCACCTGCAGACTACCTTCAAAATTCTTATTGAAGTCGAACTCGAACATCCGCCCATAGAAATACGTGATGACTTCCCGTTTGCGACGGGTCTTGCCGCCACGGCGGACAGTGCGATATTCGATGTGCTGAAGCTTGATATCGCTAGAATCAAAACGGACTCCGTCAATCGTTCCCCTCAAGCGGTCAAAGCTGTAGAACCTATCCGCTTTAGGTAGAAATTCACACGCATATACTTCATCCGGCTGAAGGCCTTGCTTACGTTTGAAACCTTTCTTCGGGATGAATTCGCCATCTTCAATCTTGTCACTCAGGTAGTCTCTCAAAAAGCCATGTTTGAAAGCTTTTTGCACACGGTTGAAAAGCACCGTGCCAATAAGTATAACAATACCACCGATGACCAACAGCGATGGAAAGAGCCACATCGAATCCTCGGGAAGGACATTGAAAATAATGAGAATTAAAGCGACAAAAGCAAGTGCGACCAGAATGAAGCCGGCTAGAAGAAACTTTTCCGCACGGCTTTTTCGGTCCTGGTATTTCTGCAAGGTCGAAGCCAATGTTCCACCCCTTCTTAAACAAAGTTTATTTAATTATAACATGTTCTAAAGAAAAGAGGGAAGGCCTTCCCCTCTTTTCTTTCGGTTTCTACGTCCAACGGTGATCCACACACAGGGCCGACATATGGATACGACATCCGTAGGAGCTGTTCATCCTTACAGGCGAGGTTTGCGGTTCGGTCCATTGGCGGCCTGGCATTTGCACTCTTCGTAGAGCATCAAAGGAATAAGCATGACGCACCTCCATTATATAAAACTATTACTAATTATTTTAAATTTATATATGAATATATTTTATCTATACTTTTATTATATTTATTTTATTAATTATGTCAACCTTTAATTTAATTATTTTTATTTTTGGATTTATTTTATTAAAAAACGCTCCGTGTGCGGAGCGTTTTTTAACTTCCCTTTTCTTTCTAACCTTGTATCTTGTGTTCGAAAAGACGATACATCCCGATAATCAACAACAATGTGTAGAGGACTCCAATGACCAGATATCCGGCAACCGGCAGATTGTGTTCATGCTCGAGCATCCCTGCATCGACCAGCATGGCCTTGATAGGCCAGAATACCGGAAAAATACCGAGAAAATACTGTTTGAAATCCTGTAGAGCCTCGATGACGACCAACGCAGGCAGAAGGGCGACAATACCAGTTATCTTCATATAGGCGAATCCTTCAATCTTGTTCTTCGACAAGGCTGATAGCAGTAGGGCGAACGCCGGTGTGAAGAGCCCGGCGATCAGTGCAAAAAGCAGCATCATAGGCCATTCGAAGGAATCCCAGAGGTTGACGCCATGGAAGGTGTATCCCTCTCCGCTTAAATGCTTGACACCGAAAAGCACCCAGAAAGAGGCGTTCACGGCAAGGACGTAGGCATAGATGGACTTGAACGCCACATACCCGCGCAAGGACATCGGGGTGACCCGCAGAGTCTCGAGCGTGTTCTCGTCCCGGTGGTTGAGCAGATTGAAACCAAGAAGCGCCGCGGTCACAAACGACGCGAGGCTCGCAAAGACAATGATGACAACCAGCGAGGCGGTTTCCTGCCCGCCTGGGGTCTCACCGTACTCATCGATGAGCGTCGGGATGATGAACGCTCCGATACCGATGATCATCAACGGGTAGACCAGCAGCAACAACGTCATCGGGTCGCGGAGGATGTTCTTGAACTCGAACTTGAGAAGCCGTATATATTTCATGTCAATCACTCCCGGATGGCGGACTCAGGGTATTTCCGCCCGACAAACCAGATCAAAGCGGCAGAGAGGATCAGCAGATAAACACTCCCCAGCACCAACAACACTGTCCTGGCGGCTTCATCGAAGGCCGTCTCGATCCAGAGCATCGAAGCATGCGCCGGTGAAATGATCAGGAGCATCTCAAGTATTTCGCCGGTCAGATCAAGCGCATAGAAGATGCTCGGGAAGGTGAAGACAATCATGTAGACGGCGAGAAGAGCGATAAAGGAGGTGAAATCGTCCGTCACCAGCGTCAGTGCGAATCCGATCGCCGCATGAACGAGAGCCACGAGGGCGACCACAGGCAACAGGATGTGAAAGCGGACAGTGACATCGAAAAAGAAAAAGGCGACCAATCCGATGAATAGCGCGGACTGAAGCGCGACGTAGACCGCACTGATCAATTTCGAGGCGATGACATGGGGAAGTCCCACAGGCGCCACAAGCATGGACTTCACCGTATTTTCCTGCTTCTCGTAGATCAAGCCCGCCCCCATGAGCAGCACGCTCATCAGCGCGGCATCCATGAAGACGAACAACGGAACGAAGAATCCCGCTTCCTCGCGACCCAGCAGGAACATCACAAGCACCCACAGCATGGTGACTCCGAAGCCGACCTGTACGATGTTGTATTTCAAAAGCCTCTGCACCTCGCCCTTCAAAAGCAGTCCGAGGTTACGCATCGACCGTCTCTCCCGTGACCTTGATGAAAATCTCCTCCAGCGTCGTCTCACCGCTATGCATGGTCTCGATGTCCTTGTTGCGGACCAACTCGAAGAACCGTTCGTCCTCGCCGATGGTATCCAGATTGAAACGTTCGGTGTGCTGCGTCTTTCCCTCGCGATATTCCACCACCAGCTCGCGGCGGCCATGTCGGAGCTTGAGATCTCTCGGGCTGGCGATTTCCCGGATCCGCCCATCCGTAATGAATCCGACCCGGTCGCACAATTCCTCCACATCACCCATCAGGTGGGTTGAAAGCAGCACGGTGCCGCCCGAGGACTGGAACTCACGGATCAAGTCCTTGATGATACGGGCATTCTTGGGGTCAAGGCCGTTCGTCGCTTCATCCAAAAAGAGGACTTCGGGGTCGTTGAGCATCGCCCGCACGAAATTGAGACGCATCTTCATGCCCTTGCTGTATTCACCGACGAGACGGTCGCGGTCCTCGAACAGCCCTACACGCTGCAAAAGCGAATCAATGTCCGCTGTCTTCGAATAAAGCCGCGCGAAGAACTCCATGTTCTCCTTGCCCGTCAGCTTGGAAAAATGCACCGGCAGCTCGAAGCCGACACCTATCCGTTCGTAGAACTCGTTGCCGTAGGAGCGAAGATCGCGCCCCTCGAAACGGACGGTTCCTTCAAAACGGTGCAGAAGTCTCGTGAGAATCTTCTGTGTGGTCGACTTGCCGGCTCCACTTGGACCGAGCAGCCCGAATATCTCTCCTTTCTGGACGGTGAAGGAAACGCCGTCCACGGCACGCACGCCTTTTCGATAGGTGAAACCCAGGTCCTCGATGTCAAAAACAGACTTCATCGTCACCCCGCCTTCGCCACGCTCAATGGAGCGTCGCCTTGATTTCTATGATTAAATCACGAAGCTCGGCCGCCTTCTCGAAATCAAGATTCTTCGCGGCTTTGCGCATGTCCTTCTCAAGATCTTCGACCATCTGGGCTCGCTCTTCTCGGTCCATGTCGCTGAGGTTCTTAGTCGCCTCCTCGTCTGATTCACTGTCCAGTTTGATGCGGATGGGGTCCCGGACGGCCTTCTTGATGGTCTGCGGCACGATACCGAAGCGTTCATTGTGCTCCTGCTGGATGGCTCGGCGGCGGAAGGTCTCGTCGATGGCCTCCTGCATGGCCGCGCTGGTCCGCTCGGCGTACATGATGACATGTCCGTTCTCATTGCGGGCCGCCCGCCCGATGGTCTGGATGAGGCTCGTCGAACTCCTCAGGAATCCCTCCTTGTCAGCATCGAGGATGGCGATCAAGGAAACCTCCGGAAGGTCGAGCCCTTCGCGCAGCAGATTGATCCCCACCAGCACATCGTAGACACCGAGACGAAGATCGCGGATGATTTCGACACGCTCGAGCGAATCAATCTCGGAGTGGAGATAGGCGACCTTGATGCCGAGCTCCTTGAAATAACTCGTCAGATCCTCCGACATCTTGATCGTCAAAGTCGTAACCAATGTCCGCTCCCCGCGAGCGCTTCGCTTCTCGACCTCGGCGACCAGATCGTCGATCTGGCCTTGTTTGCCCCGGACCTCGACATAGGGATCCAGCAGCCCCGTAGGACGGATGATCTGCTCGATGACATGATCGGTGCGGTTCAGTTCGTAATCCCCCGGGGTCGCACTGACGTAGACGACCTGATCAAGTTTCTGATTGAATTCCTCGAAGTCGAGGGGGCGGTTGTCCAAAGCGCTCGGCAGACGAAAGCCGTAGTCGACGAGCGTCTGCTTGCGGGCCCTGTCCCCGTTGTACATACCCCGGACCTGCGGCAGGGTGACATGGCTCTCATCCACGATGAGCAGATAATCATCACCGAAGAAATCCATCAGCGTCGAAGGTGTCTCGCCCGCCTCCCGGAGCGAAAGATGCCGGGAATAGTTCTCCACGCCCTTGCAGGTGCCGACCTCGCGCAGCATCTCCAGATCGTAGCGGGTGCGCTGCTTCAGCCGTTCCGCCTCGACGAGCTTCCCTTCGGCCTCGAATTCTTTCAAACGTTCCTCGAGTTCCGCCTCGATCCGCCGGATGCCCTCTTCGAGCTTGTCCTTGTTCGTCACGAACTGCGTAGCGGGAAAGAGGGTGATGACACTGTAATCTTCAAGGACTTCGCCCGTCACCGTGTCGAAAGAGCGGATGCGTTCAATCTCGTCGTCGAAGAACTCGAAACGGATGCCGCGTTGCTTCTGGTAGGTCGGCAGAACCTCGACAGTATCGCCCTTGACCGTGAACGTTCCGCGCTGCAGATCGATGTCGTTACGCTCGAAAAGCATGTCGACGAGATAATCGAGGAATCGATCCCTATCGAGGGTATCCCCCTGCCGGAGCGTCAGTGTGGCCTCCTTGTAGTCCTCGGGGTCGCCGATGCCGTAGATGCAGCTGACGCTGGCGACGACGATCACGTTCCGCTCTTCGAGCAGACTGGCCGTCGCGCTGTGTCTTAGCTCGTCGATCTCGTCGTTCGTCTGCGCGTCCTTCTCGATATAAAGGTCCCGGCTCGGCACATAGGCCTCCGGCTGGTAGTAATCGTAATACGATATAAAATATTCCACCCGGTTTTTTGGGAAGAATTCCTTGAACTCCGAATACAGCTGACCGGCCAGGGTCTTGTTGTGGGCGAGCACGAGCACCGGCTTGTCCAGATCCTTGATGACGTTGCTCATCGTGAAGGTCTTGCCCGTGCCCGTGGCGCCAAGCAGCACCTGCTCCTTGATGCCTTCAATGATGTTCTGCGCCAGTGTGCGGATTGCTTTAGCCTGGTCGCCCTTGGGTTCGTATTCGGTCATCAGTTTGTATCCAGACACCATCGATCACCTCTTATGACATTCATTTTAACACAGACCAGAACGGTTATGGTACAATGCTTAAAATAGGAGGTGCGCCCATGAAAAGTCCCCTGCTCGTCGCCATCGACGCGAAATATATCCACACGAACAACGCCGTCCGGCTGCTCAAGGCAAACAGCAAGCACCCGGTGGACCTCCTGTGCTATACGATCAAGGACGATCCTTTAAAGATCCTGCAGGCCATCCGACAAGCGGACCCCCTTTTCGTGGGATTCTCGACCTATATCTGGAATGTCGAAACGGTCCGGTTCCTCACCCGCCGGCTAAAGAACCAGGACGGCCCGGCTGTTGTTCTCGGCGGTCCTGAAGTGAGCTACGAGCCCCGTCCCTTCCTTGAAAGCGGCGCGGATTTGATTATCCGGGGCGAAGGGGAGCACGTGTTCGATGCCGTAATCGAGCACTACCGATCGGGACAGTCTTTAGCTGATCTGCCCAATCTTGCCTATCGAAGCGATAATGGCGAAATCATCGAACGCCCGATAAAAGAGATCGACGACCTCTCAATTATTGAAAGCCCTCATCGCTTCGCCTTCGACGAGCACGAGCGTCCGCATCGAATCCATTACATCGAAAGCTCGCGGGGCTGTCCGCACCGTTGCACCTACTGTCTCTCGAGTCTTGAACAATCCGTGCGTTTCTTTCCGGTAGAAACCGTCCTCGCAGACATCGATTATCTGCTTAAGCGCGGGGCGCGCACATTCCGTTTCCTCGACCGTTCCTTCGACGTCTCGAAACATGCCTGCACCATCGTGGATTACATCGTCGCCCACCACACGGAAGAAAGCGTCTTCCAGTTCGAGATGACGGGAGACAATCTGCCTTTGGAGCTCGTCGAACACATACACCGCACAGCACCACCGGGGCTCTTCCGTTTTGAAGTCGGCATCCAGTCCATCCATGACGACGTCAACCGCAAGGTCGGACGCAGACAGGACACCGAGAGCCTCTTCCGCACGCTAAGGAAAATCATCTCGGCCAACGTCGTGGATCTTCACCTCGACTTGATCGCCGGACTGCCCGGCGAATCGCTCGAACGCTTCAAGGAGGGCTTCAATGCGACATTCGACCTCGGAGCGAAAGAGATCCAGCTCGGGTTCCTCAAACTGCTCCGTGGCACCGCGCTTCGCCGATTGGCACCCCGGATGGGCTACCTTTTCGACCAGCATCCGCCCTACGAAGTCCAGAAAAGCGACGCCATGGACGAAAGGGATTTTGCGGAGCTGAAGGAGGTCGAGGCCGCGCTTGATCGCTTCCACAACCGCGGCTATTTCGAAGGCACGCTGCACGGCATCCTGATGGAGACCTTCGAGAGTCCCTATGAGGGGTTGCTTTCGATGATCCGGACGTACCGGGAGGAAGGGCTGCCGGAAAAGGGCTATCAGCTGGAGACCCTCTACGATTTCGTCCATCGCTTCCTAGCGGCGCGAGGGGTTGAAGAGGACCGGCTTGATGATTTGAAACGCACCTATCTCGAACAATTCAAGACCAAGCCGAAGGGCTACTTCCCGAAAATCCGAAACAAGCCCCTCCGGCAGAGACTTTTCCAGCGTCTCAACCAAGACGTCGGACTGAACGTCAACGACGCGTTCAAGCACGCTGTCTGCATCCATTACAAGGAGGGCTTCCTCGTCGCCTACTATGACGGCGAACACGTCGCAATTCATGAATTAAGCCCCGTCGATTGACGGGGCTGTTTTATTGATGCAGCCTTTTCAACCCCTCGCAGACATCCTGCAGGAACGCATCGACATCCCAGTTGTTGAAGGGGTCGGTGAGGGCCATGACGGCACCCAGGATGTAGGCGTGGATGGTTTTTTGTCTTTGGAGGTTTTGGACCGGAGAAAGGACCCCCTGCGCGACGCCCTTGTCAAGGATGGTATCAAGACGGGCTTCAAAGGCCTCCATCCCTTTGCGCAACCGGGCTTCGAGCCGCTTTTTCTGTGTCCTGGGAAGTGCGGCCACCTCCGGGTGATGCGTCAAATCCTGCAGTGAGCGGTGGCGTTCGGTAAGTTCGACGAGTTTTCGCATGTGATCGAGAAACGTCGCTTCAAAATCCTTCCCCGTCTCCACCGGTACATCCAGCAACTGCTTCTCATGCTGCTCGACCAGGAAATACAGCGCGTTGGCGATCATCGTCTCTTTGCTGTCGAAGTATTCATACAGCGTGCTCTTCGCCATGGATAGCTTATCCGCAACATCCGCCAAAGTCAGCCGCCCGGTATCCTTGTCCATGAGAATCTCTAAAACGATGTGCATGATGGTTTCTTTGCGGGAGTTATCCTCACGCATCATGCTCCACCTCCCCGGATGCCTCGCGGGTTTCCGGAAAGAATACGGCTATCAGGATGGCGCCGACAATGAGGCCGGCAGCCAGCGCGATAAATAGCGGGGACCATTCCACCAGCGAGTAGTACAGCCCGAAACCGAGACCGATGAGCACGACGGAGGCGGCGAGGGTGATGCGGTTGTAGCGGGTCAGCACGTCATACATGATGGGAACGACGAAGATTGTCAGGAACGTCGCGTAGACGAGCCCGCCAATCGCGGTCAAGGCCATGGGCTGCGTCAATTCCGTACCTTCCCCGATGCCGATCGCCAGTACTGTCAAGGCCAGAATCGTCGTGATCGCCGTCATGAAGATCGGGCGCAGCCGGATTTTCCCGGCTTCTATGATAGCATCCTGGAGTGCGTATCCACGGGCGCGCAGCTGATTGATGTAATCCACCAGGACAATGCCGTTGTTGACGACCACCCCGGCGAGAATGATCAACCCGATGATGGCGACGATGCTGACGGGGTTGCCGGAGAGATAGAGGATGCCGAATCCGCCTGTAAACGCCAGGGGAATCGTCACCATGATAATCAGGGGATAGGCAAAGGATTGGAACTGGCTGGCCATGACCATGTAGACAAGCATGATGCCCAAAGCCCCGACAAGCAGCAGGGTGTCGATGGCGGCCTGGATCTCCTCATCTTCACCAAGCGTTTCGTATGCATACCCGCCGGGCAGATCGTAAGCTTCCATCGTGTCCTCGACCTCCCGGGCGACCCGGGTGGTGTTGACACCGGTCTCATAATCCGCACTGACGGTCACGCTGCGAGCTCCATCGACACGCGTGATGCGCTGGAATCCAGCATCGTAGTTTACATCCGCAACGGAATCCAGGGTGATGGCATCTCCGCTGAGGAAATCCTCGCCAATCTCCAGCGCCCGGAGTTCATCCAGATCCGCGACGGCCGTCCGCCGGGTTTCCTCTTCGTCATAGACATAGACGTCAAAGCTTCTTCCGTCCATGCGTATGCTGGTCGCGCTCCGGGGACCCTCAAGATAATCGGACACGGCTTCAAGCACCTGTGCGACGGTGAGTCCCTTGCTCATGGCCACATCCTTGTCCACGCTCACCCGGACCTCCTGCTGGGGCCGCCCCAGACCCGGGTCGATGTTGCGCAGGCCATCGATGTCCTCGAGCTCGTCCGCGACTTTCAATGCTTCTTCCCGAAGGACGTCAAGGTCGGTTCCTTTGAGTTGGATCTGGATGCCTTCTCCGATGAGTGCGGAGGCGTCGGTCTCCGTCCCGGTCACCTCGCTTTCGAAACGGTCATAGTCCGCTTCAAGCAACGCGGCGATCGCATCGGCGACCTCGACGGTGGACTGCTCACGGTCTTCTCTGAGCACGATGTTCGCGGTCGCGCTCTCACCCCCGCCCGCACCCGTGAAGCCAAGCATCGCCATGTCGCCGCCGAGAGTGATGCCGACGGATTCTACATCCTCGAACGCACGCACATCCTCATGGAACTGATCAAGATAATCCGTGAAGGTCTCGAAGTCAATCGGGTCTTCAGGGTCCGGCTCGAGCGTCACCCGGACCGTCCCCTCGTCGGTGGGCGGGAAGAACTCGAAGCCGCGGGATATCGCAAGGAAGAAGGTCAGTCCGAACAGCACGAGAACACCGCCGAGAACAATCGGCTTGAGTTTGAACAGACGATGAAGAATGCGTCCGTATAGATTCTTGATGGTTTCGATGAACGGCTTTCTATCCGGGGTTTTCCTCAGTCCGGAAGTATCGGCGCCGCTCATGATCCGGGTCGCGACCGTCGGCACGAACGTCAAGGCGATCAGCAGCGAAGCCAGCAGGGAGAACGTGATGGTCAACGCCAGCTGGAAGAATATTTCACGGATGAAATCCTCGATGAACATGATGGGGAGGAACACGCTCACCGTCGTCAGCGTGCTCGCGAAGATGGCACCGGCGACCTGCTGGGCGCCATGGATGGAGGCATCCTTGTTGGTAGCCCCCTCACGCTTCATGCGGAAAATGTTTTCAATCACCACGATGCTGTTGTCGACCAGCATGCCGATGCCTAGCGCCAATCCACCCAGGGAGACGATATTCAGCGTGATGCCGGCGAGATAGATCATGATGATCGCTGCGGTAAGGCTGATCGGAATCGCCACGCCGACAATGAAGGTCATCTTGATGCTGCGGAGGAACACGAGGAGAACGGCAATGGCGAGCAAGCCTCCGATGATTAGATTCTGAAGGACGTTGCTCGTGGCCATGTTGATGTATTCTCCCTGATCGAGGAGGGTGGTGATGGTGAACGCTTCCTCCTCCTGAAGCTCATCGAGGGCTTGATGAACTTCCTCGGTCACTTCGGTGGTCGCGTATCCACTCGAACGCTGGATGTTCACCGTGATGGCATCCTGACCGTCCACTTTGGAATAGCGACGTTCACCCGCTTCCGCGAAATCCACTTCCGCCAAATCCTCGACACGGTAATTGGGGATTTGCAGCGGGACGCCCGGTGCCTCCGGACCGAAGATCTTCAGGTTCCTCAGCTCGTCAAGGTCCTCGATATCATCGCCTACACGGACCATGTACTCCGTCCCGCCGACGTCGACGAACCCAGCCGGGAAAGCGAAGTTCTGCGCCATGAGAACATTGCTGATGAATTCCTTGTCCATCTGGACTTCATCAATCAAATCTTCTTGACCGGCCAACTCAAGCAAGGTCGCTATCTCGTCGTTCGCTTCATCTATCTTCTCCTGGTCGAGTGTGACACGCACCTCGGATTCATAACCGCCGCTGATTCCGACGTTCCCCACGCCGCTGATGCGTTCGATTCGCGGACGGAGTGTGTCATCGACCCATTCAGTCAGCTCTTCTATATCTTTACCCTCATAGGAGACACTGAAGTTCATCACCGGCAGCATCTCCGGGTTCAACCGCATGATAGCCGGGTTCGACGCTTCATCCGGGAGGTTGTCCACAGCTTGATTGATGGCCTCGCGCATGTCCACAAGCGCCGTGTCCATATCCGCATCCTGCTCGAACTCGAGCATCACCATGGAAAAGTTCTCCTGTGACTGCGTCGTCATCTCATTCACGTTCGCTGTCGTGGAGAAGACCTCTTCAAGAGGAACAGAAACTTCCTGTTCAACCTCGTCGGGGGTCGCGCCCGGATAAGTGGTCAACACGACGGCAAAGGGAATGTTCACATCGGGGAACAGATCCGTCGTCAAGCGGTTGAACGAAACGACACCGAAGACGACGACCGCAAGGACGACCATGATGATGGTGACAAGTTTTTCAACGGAAAATCTTACGAGTTGCTTCATGAGCGTTCACTCCATCCACTGGCAATCGACCCGACCGAACGTTCGGTCGGGTCTGTGTCAATATACCATATCCCGATGGAAAAGTCACCTATAAAACACTAAGAGCCATAAAAAAGCGCCCGATCGGGCGCTTAGATATTCAGAATCCGCAGGCTGTTCGTCGTCGTGCCGAGGGGGAACCCGCCGGTCACGATGACTCTTCCGCCTGGCTGGACAAGCTGTTTCTCCTTGACGAATTCGATGCTGCGTCGGATCAAGTCCTCCGTGTCGCTGCCCAGCTCGAAGGGGACGGCGAAGACGCCATGGTTCAACGCGAGACTCCGGGCTTTCTCGGCGGTCGGCACAAGCGCGAGAACCATGGTGTTGGGTCGGTTCTTTGAAAGGAGACGGGCAGTATCCCCGCTTACCGTCGGGGCGATGACCAGGTCCGCCTGGCCCTGGAGCACCGCGTGGGCAGTGCTCATCGCCACGTTGCTGGGGATATCTTTCGAACTGGAGGGGTTCGCGCGCGTGATGAACTGGCCACGTTCGAGTTCGTGCTCCATCCGTTTGGCGATGTTGCGCATCAAGCGGACGGATTCAATCGGATACTTGCCGATCGCGCTCTCTCCACTGAGCATGGTCGCATCCGCACCATCCAAAATGGCATTGGCGACGTCGCTGACTTCCGCTCGCGTAGGCTTGGGATTCTCCTGCATGCTCTCGAGCATCTGCGTGGCGGTGATGGTGACTTTTCCCACCTTGTGGCAGCGCTTGATTATGTCTTTTTGAATGACCGGGACTTCTTCGGGGGGCACCTCGACTCCTAAATCCCCTCTGGCGATCATGACGCCGTCGGCTTCTTCGATGATCGCGTCGATGTTGTTGACGCCCTCCTGGTTCTCAATCTTGGCGATAATGGGGATATAGCGGTCGCAGTTACGCTTGACAATGTCACGGATCGCCACCACATCGGCTTTCCGCCGGACGAAACTGGCCGCGATGAAATCAATGTCGTTTTTACACGCCCAGATGATGTCCTGTTCATCCTTCTCGCTGACAAAATCAAGGTTGAGCGTCATGCCGGGGACATTGATCCCCCGCTTGTTCTTGATGGTATGGGTGTTGAGAGCCGTTGTTCTGACAACCTTGCGCTCATGGTCGATATCTTTGACTTTCAGAGTCAGATACCCATCATCGACGATGATGATCGCACCTTCCTTGATGTCCTTGTATAAATCCGGATAGGTCATGGAGAAACAGAAGGAATCCCCCTCGATCGGGTCCATATGTATGTCGACTTCAGTCCCGACCCGAATCGTCGCCGATCCGTCCTTGAAATCGTGGGTGCGGATTTCAGGTCCCTTGGTGTCGAGCAGAGAGGCCACGCAGGAACCTAGTTCCTCGTTCAGGCGCTTGAGAGACTCAAGACGTTTCTTGTGCTCCGCATAATGAGAATGTGAAAAGTTTAGGCGCATGACATCCATGCCGTTGAGAATCAACTCACGGATGCTTTCTTCGCTGTCGGTCGCGGGACCGATGGTGCACACAATCTTCGTCTGGTTGAACGGAGGCATCATGTTCGTCCTCACTCCTTGAGTTCGCGTATCAGTGTGAAATGCTCGTCCAGCGGTTCTTTCTCCATATCTAGCGCATCCTGGAAGGCATGCGTGATGATATCGTTGCCCTTGAGTCCGAGGACGGCGCTGCCTTGTCCATGTTTAAGGTTCGCTACCGCCTGGTGGGCCATCCGGGTAGCCAGCACTCTATCAAAAGCATCCGGAGAGCCTCCGCGCTGGACATGACCAAGCACGGTCGCTCGTGTCTCAAATCCGGATCGGTCCTCGATTTTACGTGCCAGGCTTCCCACATCGGTCATGTTCTCGGTAATCACGACGATGGCGTGACGCTTGTTCCGTTTGAAAGCTTCCTTCACATTCTCGATAATCCCCGCCTCATCGTAGCCGGTCTCGGGAGTGACGACGATTTCACTGCCGCTCGCGATTCCGGAGAACAGTGCCAAATCACCACAGTCCCTCCCCATGACTTCGACCACGCTGCAGCGCTGGTGTGAATCCGAGGTATCCCTCAGTCTGTCAATGGATTGAACAGCCGTGTTTACAGCAGTGTGGAAACCAATCGCGTAATCCGTTGAAGGCACGTCGTTGTCGATCGTCGCCGGTATGCCGACGACTTCTATGTCGTCGTTGACAAGTTCGCGCCCACCTCGGAAGGATCCACCGCCGCCGATAATAATGAGCTTGTCAATACCGAAGCTCTTCATTCTCTGTGCGGCGAGCTTCTGAACATCCTTTCGCTTGAACTCCGGATAACGGACGCTGCCAAGAATTGTGCCCCCGCGATTGATGATGCGAGCGACATCATCTCTCGAAAAAGGACGTATCTTCCCATCAACAAGCCCCTTGAAGGCATCCTGTACAGCGAACAGCTTGCAGTTGTGGTGCAGCGCGCTCCGCTGCGCCGCCCGTATGGCGGCGTTCATCCCGGGAGCATCCCCGCCCGAGGTCAGAATTGCGATTTTGCACATCATTAACACCTTCTTCTTTCGAACATTATAGCATATATTCAAAGGCTCTTAACAATTCATTAAAGAAAGTCGGTCCACGATAATCTGCAGCTCGTCACGCCCTTTCCGACGTTGCGTCTTGCCCTCGATGTGAAAAATCCGGTCCGTCTTTAGAATCTGTTTCACCTCGTCATAAACTTTGGGAAACACCACGCCCTCGATTTCATCCAGTTCATCTTCAAGCCTGAGAAAGGCCATTCTGTTCCCTTTCTTTGTGGTGATCTCCTTGATGCTGCTCAGGGCGGCGGCAAGCTTCACCCGGCGGTCGGCGCCGCAATTGATGACCTCGTGAGGGACGAGGAGGGACGCCTCCTGAATCTTCTTTGCACAGGGCTTGAGCCGGGTGTATCGCAAGTTGAGGCCGAGCACATCCCTCTCGAGCGATCGCAGCAGTTCAAATCCGTATTCATCGTAGGCATCCAGCACGAATTCATCGAAATCAATGAGTTCTTCATACTGGGCCGCCTCGACGATGGCTGGAAGATTCTTCACCATTGTCTGCCGATTCTCCTCGTAGGTATCGAACGCGCCAGCATGCACCAGGTTCACGAGCTGTCTTTGGTTGAACACCCGGTTTGCCTCGACCGCGGCGGAGACGAACGACGTCATACGCTCGGTTTGCCGCTTTGAAGCGAAATCTGCGGCGCTTCCGCCGCTGATCTGTTTGACACCGCTCAACGGATACAGCAGAGACCGTGAAGTGCTGACCACACGTGCGGTGCTTTGGCGGATATCCGGCGAAGAAACGCTCAGGCCGTGTTCGGCGGCCTCCTTGATGTATTGACGCATGGAAGGTTCATTGCCGAGGGCCCGCTGCATCAGTACCGCCAGGAAAGGGGCGGGGTGATTGGCCTTGAGGTAGGCCATCCAGTAGGCCACCAGGCCATAAGCGACGGAATGGGATTTATTGAAGCCGTAATCGGCAAACTTGATGATGTAATCGTAGATACGGTTCGCCAGTTTTGCATCCTTCCCGTTCTGTTTCGCTTTCTCGACGAAAGAGCGGCGTTCCTCTTCCAGAACATCACGTTCTTTCTTCGAGACGGCCCGACGGAGAATATCCGCTTCGTTAAGGGAATACCCGGCAAACCGATGAGCAATGGCCATAATCTGTTCCTGATACAACAGAATCCCCTCGGTCGGTGCCAGGATGGAATCGATCGACTGCGCTACGCTGGGAGGGCGCTTATTCTCCTGGCGACGGGAAAGATACTCGGGGATGCTCGCCATCGGGCCCGGACGGTACAGGGCGAGGGCGGTCGCGATATCGCCGAATTCTTTCGGACGCAGATTTCGTACCAGCTTGCGCATCCCCCGGGACTCCAGCTGGAAAATGCCGGTCGTCGAGCCTTCGCTGAGCAATCGATAGGTCGGCGCATCGTCGAGGGGGATATCCAGAATGGAGACGTGGGTGTTTTGTTCGGCCTCGATGCGCTCACGGACCTCTTCAATCATCGTCAGGTTCGCAAGGCCCAGAAAATCGATTTTCAACAGTCCGAGCTCTTCGAGATCGTGCATCTCATATTGTGTCTGATAAAGTCCAAGCAACCCATCCTGCAACGGGGTGAATCGGATGAGCGGCGCATCCGAGACAATGAGCCCTGCCGCATGGGTCGAAACGTTTCTTGGAAGTCCGCTGATGCGTTCGGCGATCCGGAGCCACTCCTTGAGGTGGGCATCCTGCATCCGGTTGTGGACATCCGGATCCGTTTCAATCATCTCCTGCAAGGAATCATATGCTTCACTGCGGCGCACCATCTCCTCGACATACTCATCGTCGATCTTCAACACCCGGGCGGTATCCCGCAAGGCGCTTCGCTTGAGGAAACTTCCAAACGTGCAGATCAGCGCGACTTTGTCCTTCCCCCAGCGTGACTGCATGTACTGTATCATCTCATCGCGGGCGTTATCGGGAAAATCGATGTCGATGTCCGGCATGCTCGCCCTGGCCTTGTTCAAGAATCGTTCAAACAACAACCCATGTCGGATGGGGTCGACCGCCGTGATACCCAGGGTGTAAGCGACCAGACTGCCCGGGGCGCTGCCACGACCGGGGCCGACGAGGATATTCCGACTCCGGGCCTCCCGGACCACATCCCAGACGATGAGAAAATAATCGTCATATCCTAGTTCATGGATAGTCCGGAGTTCTTTATCGAGTCGGTCTTGATAAGGGGAGGCATCGACGTTTCTTCCCTCGAGGCGTTTGCTGAGGCCTTTTTTCGAGAGCGCACGCAGGTATCGCTGCGCATCCACCCCATCAGGCGTCGGGTATGCAGGCAGCTTTGGTGCGGGCGGGCTGTATTCAATCGCGTGCCGGTCCAAAAAGGATTGCACGCTTTCCGATTTTATATTCGTCCCTTCATGAGGCGATTTACCAGTTTCTCTGAGATGTTGCGAATCGAGTGCTTCCCACGCAGTCTGTGACTGGCGAAGCTGTGTGAGCACCCGATGCACTTTCACATCCTCTTTATCGAGGTAAAGAGCCCGTTCAAGCAAAATAGAAGGCAGTTCTAAAAGTTTGGGCGCTTGTGGGTCCAGACCGATGACCACTTCACAAGGAAGCGAATCAAACTCTCCTGCAATGCGGCGGACATCTGCAGCGGCATGATCGGCAAGCAATGCCGAAAGCTCACCCCGGCCGGTATCGAGGACGAGAGTCAAATCATCCCCGACATCCCGCAGATGTTCAAACGACAGCGGGGACTCCCAGCTTGCGATCTCCATGAGCGCTTGGAAGCCATTCATGCCTTTCGCAAACAGAATGGCGTGGAGACGTTCGGGCCTGATGAAGCCTTCCATCTCGACCTGCAGACCGATAATCGGATGAATGTCGTGAAGCCGGCATGCCTGGAGGAATTTATGGGCTCCGTGCAACGTGCTGTCGGTCAGGGACAGATGTTCCATACCCTCTTCACGAGCTCTTTCAAGCAACGCATCAATGGTGATGTTCGACCCTCGGAAACTATAGACGGTTTCTAAAAACAGCGGAAAGGGCATGGCTTCACCTCCTATAAGGCGATTATAACACATGGCAGAGAAAAACCGCACCCAACCCCGAAGGGCCGGTGCGGTTTCATCTTCAGTGTCTGAAGAATCGCCAGATGATCATACTACCCACAACGACTGAAACAATCGCGAGGATGCCAAATTCAAGTCTGAGGAAACGGGGAAGCGACTCACTCTCCTCGAAGAGGGTGAAACGATGCACCTCTTCGTAGTCACCTTCGCCGGTGATGATCAGCGTGTAATCCCCGGGATCGCTGATAATCTCACCCGAATCGATCCTGTGATTGTTCAGATGACCGATGCCGCTGAATTCCAGGGTATAGGGAACCTCGAGCGGCTCTTCAAAGGTTTCCGCATCGAGTTCCGAACGAACTGTGAAAAATACTTCTTCTTCATAGCCTCCGACCCCTTCAATGGTGAGAACATGGTTCCCGGGATCCTCGATGGTGAATGAGTCCGGCTGCGGTTCGCCATTCAAGGACAGTTTCCCTTTTGCAAGCGTGACTTCGACACCCGAATCATAGGTACCCTCCGGCTCTACACCCTCAAGCTCAGCGTGAAGCGTGAATTCTCGAAGCCGGGTATGTGTCTCAAGTCGATAATGCCCGGGATATCGTAACTGGGAAATCCCTTCAATACGCTCTCCATTAAGTTCCGCCCAACGATGGACATGCAAAGTGACTTCTGAATTGTACTCGCCACCGTCTTCGACGCCATAAAGCAGGGCTTCAATCAAGAGCTCCCCAGTGGGCAGCAGCACATGATCATAACTGCGTTCGGGGTTCCTTCCTTCAATATTCACAACCCCTTGCTCTAAATGAATGTCCACCTCCGCATCGGTGTCAATGGAACGGATAAGCGAATCCGCAGAATAAAGATGGACATGACCGTAGGCGAAATCCTGCCAAGTTCTTCCAGGAGCTTGTCTTTGGTCGATCTGCGCGACCAAGTTTCCATCAAGAAACAAAACCTCCCGGACAGATTCATAGCCACCCCAGTCGTAAAGCTCTTCGCGGACGACATTCCCCTGTGGATCCAGCCACAGCAAATACCCATCATACGTCTGCAGTGACCGTCTCACGATGTCGCCGAAGACGACGTACCCTTCAGGAGCCTTCAACATCCCTAACTCACCGGCCTCATCCGGCAGTTCCACTTCATGGGTGAACGTCCCGCCTTCAACTGTGAACAGAGGGCCGTCGACGTGCAGCTCGACATCGGCCTCTGCATCTGCATGGACATCAAGCGGCGTCGCGACATACACAAGCAGAAACAAAACAAAAACAAAAGCAGTCTTCATCATCATACCTCCTCGTAAAGTATGGTACGGATGAGACTGCTTTTTTCTTTTGAAGAAATGCGAGTGTGCGTTTTAAGAGAAACTCAGCCGATCAAGCGGACCGTGTCCCGGGCGATCATCAGCTCTTCATTGGTGGGTACGACAAGCACGTCGATAGCGGAATCGGATGTCGAGATGACGCGCTCCTCTCCATGTACCTCGTTGGCTTGCTCATCAAGTTTCGCTCCAAGCGCCCGCAGCCTCTCGACAACCAGTCTGCGGGTGCGGGGTGCATTCTCGCCCACGCCGGCCGTGAATACGATGGCATCGACGCCGCCCATCTCGACGAAGTAAGCACCGATATAATCGGCAATCATCTTCGTCTGCTTGCGAATCGCAAGCAGCGCACGTTCGTTACCTTCATCCGCCGCGGACCAGAGGTCGCGGGAATCGGAAGAGACACCGCTGATACCGAGATAACCGGATTTCTTGTTCAAATCATTCATGACTTCCTGGACCGTCTTTTCTTCCTTCTGCGCGATAAACTCGATGATGGCCGGGTCGATGTCGCCGCTGCGGGTTCCCATCGCAATACCAGCCAGCGGGGTGAAGCCCATCGAAGTGTCGACACTGCGGCCACCGTCAACCGCGCACAAGCTGGCGCCGTTGCCGATGTGCAAAACGATGGTGCGGAGATCTTCTACGTCGCGACCGAGAATCTCCGCGGCACGGTTCGAGACATATTTATGAGAGGTTCCATGGAAGCCGTATTTACGGACGCCGTGCTTTTCATACCATGAATAAGGCGTGGAATACATGTACACATCCTCATCCATGGTCTGATGGAAGGCTGTGTCGAAGACGGCGGCCATCGGCTTATCGGGCAATGCCTCCTGAAAGGCCCGGATACCGGTGAGGTTCGCGGGATTATGTAACGGTGCGAGGTCGCTGACCTCCTCGATGGCATCGATGACATCGTCATCGATGCGGACAGAATCGCTGAATCGCTCGCCGCCGTGGACGACACGATGACCGACCCCGGCGATCTCTTCATAACTCTTCACGATGCCGAATTCGACCAGACGCTTCAGCAGCGTCTCAACCGCAACGTTGTGGTCGGGGACATCCAGAGTCTCCTCGTGCTTCTCACCATCTTGCTTGATGGAGAACTTGCCGTCCTCGAGCCCGATGCGTTCGACCACGCCGCTGGCGATCGTGTTTTCTTCGGGCATCTTGAGCAGTTGGAATTTCAAAGACGAACTGCCAGCGTTGACTGCGATGATTTTCATTAAAATCTTCCTCTCTTCTTGGCGAACCAGTTTTCTATCTTGTGTAATGCTTGTTGGAAGCGTTGCTCGTCCCGGAAGGGCGGGAGGTCGGCAATCAGGAAATCCTCGCGGTGGGCTTCATCTTTCCGGAGCTTTTTCTGCAGGAGGAGAATGCTTTGGGGGTGGTTGTCGAAAAGGCCCTCATCAAGCTTGAGCAAGCCGAAGAGATGCGCCTGCTCGAGCAGTCTCTCCCGGAATTTTTTCTGCTCGGGCTGATCGAAGAAGTCGTTCTCGATCAATCCCATGAAAAATCCGCCGGGCTGCAGATGCTGGATATGATGGAGAATGACGTCGTAGGGGAAGTACGCATGCCGTCTCGACACATCCTCGACAGGGAAATCCGTTACGATGACGTCCACGATTGGACCTTGATAGGTGAGCGTGTCCTGATGGAAAATCTGATGGTCGGCCTCCATCGCATCCAGCAGATTTCGTGCAACTTCACAAAGCAGGGCGTCGCTATCGATACCGTAGTACACCACGTCGTCGCGATAATGGTTGTGCAGCGTCGCCAAGAGATTTCCCGTTCCCGCGAGCGGATCGAGGATGGAAGTCGCCGGTTTGTCATCGTAGAGTTTTTTCAACAAATAGGCCATGAACATGCCGATGGAATCGGGCGTGACCATCGCGTTCGTGATCCGCTCGTGCTTGAAAGCCTTGAGCAAGGAAAGCTGAATCGCCTTGCGCACGTTCTCGCGTGCAAACGGTTCGTCCGTCACACTGTTTCGAGCCGACTCGAGGCGTCTACGCGCCTCTTTACCCAGCTCGTCGCCGTAATCTTCATCGAGCAGGATATCCAAGGCCCGCTTGATGGATGTGAGATAGGGGGTCTTCTGTTCACGGTACAGCGTATCCGCAACAACCTCCACGTAGTCGTAGAAGGTCTCGACCTGCTTGTCATTCGCCATTGAACCACCGTTCATTATTGTATCAGACGCCCCCGCCTTTGTCCACGATTATGGCGACGCACAGCCTGTACATCTATTGCGGGAGCAAGGTCGTTTTGGTATGATTAGTGTGAATATGCGGGGTGGTCGCCTTGAAACGATTCATTTTGAAGCTCATCTCCTTATACCAGCGGACATCGAGACATCAGAATCCGACCTGTCGCTACCACCCTTCCTGCAGCCAATATGCCAAGGAAGCCTTTGAAACACACAATTTCTTTTACGCATCCTGGCTTTCCCTCTACCGCATCCTGCGCTGCAATCCCTTCTCCAAAGGCGGCTACGATCCCGTGCCCCGATTGAAGCAAGACAAAACCAGAAGAAAAGCGAGGTCATCAGACCATGAAAAACCGTAAACTGTTCACCTCGGAGGCCGTCACCGAAGGCCATCCGGACAAGATCTGCGATCAAGTCTCCGACGCCATCCTCGACGCCATCCTTGCCGAAGACCCGGACGCCCGCGTCGCCTGCGAGACCTCCGCGACGACCGGGTTCATTCTCGTCACCGGTGAAATCACAACCACCACCTATGTCGACATCCAGAAGACCGTCCGGGAGACGGTCGACGCCATCGGCTACAACCGTGGTAAATACGGTTTCGATGCCGAAACAATGGGCGTACTCGTCTCCATCGACGAACAATCCCCCGACATAGCCCGCGGGGTGGATAAAAACGACGAGATCGGCGCCGGCGACCAAGGGGTGATGATCGGCTACGCCACGAACGAGACGGCCAACTACATGCCCTTGACGCACGATCTGGCACAGAAACTCGCCCGACGGCTGAGCGCGGTCCGCAAGGACCGGACGCTCCCCTACCTGCGCCCTGATGGCAAGACACAAATCACCATCGAGTACGATGAAGACGACACCCCCCTGCGCATCCACAGCGTCGTCCTCTCGACACAGCACGCGCCGAATGTCAAACAAGAAGACATCTATTCCGACATCGAGACACACGTTTTCAACGTCGTGCTTCCCGACACGCTCATCGACGAGCGGACCCGCTACTACATCAACCCCACCGGAAAATTCGTCACCGGCGGCCCGAAAGGAGACGCCGGACTGACCGGGCGAAAGATTGTCGTCGATTCGTATGGAAGCCAATCCCGTCACGGCGGGGGTGCCTACAGCGGTAAAGATCCTTCCAAAGTCGACCGTAGCGCGGCATATGCCGCCCGCTACGTCGCCAAGAACCTCGTCGCCGCCGGGCTCGCCGAACGGCTTGAAGTCCAGCTCTCCTACGCAATCGGGGTCACCGAGCCGATCAGCGTCGGCGTCGACAGCTTCAACACCGGCAAGATTACCAACGACGAGATGATTACACTCATCCGCTCAGTCTTCGACCTCCGTCCCGGAGCGATTATCCGCACGCTCGACCTCAAACGTCCCATCTATCTACAGACTGCAGCCTACGGCCATTTCGGACGTGACGACCTCGACCTTCCCTGGGAGCGCCTCGACAAGGTCGAGGAAATCAGACGCCGTTTATAAAAAAGCCCGTACCGAGTACGGGCTTTCCTTTCCTGCTCATTTCTCGATATAGAGGACGCCGACAGTCCCGGGACCGCAATGAGTGGAGATCACGCAGCCTGCGTGTGTTTCGAGAAGATGCTGCACATCTAGCTTTGCGGAGAGCTCTTGCTTGATGTATTTCACGGAATCATCGGCATGGGAGTGCGTAATCATGACAAACTCGGGGTCGATGGCTTCAACGTCTTTAAAAACGTCCTCGAGCATACGTTTGATTGCAATCCGCATGTTGCCCCGGGGTTTCTTCCCTACCGTCATCTCCCCATCGACGACCTTGATGATGGGTTTCAGTTTCAGACGGGTTCCCACGAAACGGCTGATGGCTTTAATCCGACCGCCTTTGTGCAGATATTCCAGGGTGTCGATGACGAACTGCGTGCGGACCTTGGGAATCAGTTCCCGAAGCCACGAGCGGATGTCTTTTGGGCCGTATCCTTCATCCCGCCACTTGGCGGCTTTGAGCAACAGCAACCCCGAACCGGAAGAAAGATTCTCGGAATCGACGAGGAAGATGTCGTCGCTTCCGAGATTCTGCTTGGCGACCATCGCATTCTGCAAAGACGCGGAGAACTTTGAACCAATCCCCAGATAAAGAACTTGTTTCCCTTCATCGAGGTGCTTCTTGAAGACCGACTCGAAATCAGCGGGTCCCGCGGCGGCGGTCTTCGGGACATCCCCGACCTCCACGACCTTGCGATAGAGATCATCGGGGGTCATGTCCACGCCGTCACGGTAATACGCATCCCCGAATGTCACATAAAGCGGAATCGTGTCGATGTTGTACTGCTCGAGCAACGTCTTTGAGAGATCGCACGTGCTGTCGCTGATTAGCTGAAGTCCAGCCATAAACCATTCTCCTCGTCTTTTCCCGTGGTTGCACTCAATTGACATTATAGCACCGACAGTCCGCTTTTACAATGTTACGAAAGAGGTGTCAGGCATATGGACAGACGTCAATTCCATACTGCAATCAAGATGACCATCGCCGCCACGATTACGACAGCGCTGGCGATGGCGCTGCGGCTGGACCAGACCATCACCGCCGGTATTCTCGCAGTCCTCAGCATCCAGCTGACCCGCAAAGACTCCTTCATTCTGGCCGGGAAACGGCTTGCCAACGCCTTGCTTGCGCTTCTTATGGGGACGGGGTTCTTTCTTGTGTTCGGTTATGACGTCTGGGTGTTCTTTCCCTTTACCTTTGCATTTGCAGCCATGAGCTTCATTCTGAAGATTGAAGCCGGCATCGTTCCCAGCCTCGTGCTGGCGAGCCATCTTCTGCTCGCAGGCGGTTTCGATCTGTGGACCTTGTTTAACAGCGCCGCCATCATCGCACTCGCCGTGGCTGTTTCTCTGGCGCTGAACCTTCTTTATCCGCTGAACACCCACAAAGTCCTCATCAAGCATACGGCGCACCTTGATGAACTCCTGCGAAAAGAAATCCTCCAGCTTGCCAGGTGTTTGAGGGAACCGAATGTCACGGCTGTCTGCCAACGGTCACACGAAGGCATGAAGCTGGAGGTTGAGAAGACTCTGAACGAAGCCGAGCTGCTTGAAAAAGACATCCTCTTCGACCGAGGACGGTCGCATGTGGATTATCTCTACATGCGTAAGGCCCAATCGGAGCGCCTCACCCGATTGTTCGAACTGGCCGAAAAACTCAATGAACCCCATGCCTACGCAACTCCCATCGCCGATTATCTCGAGGGGCTTGCCGAGGACATCGGGCTCGAGGACCGGGCGACGCCGAGGTTGAAAGCCTTGCGGGAACTTCTGCAAACATATCGCGAAAAACCGCTCCCCGAGGACCGTGCCTCGTTTGAAGCCCGTGCCGTGCTCTTTCAGATGCTTTTCGAACTCGAGGCGTTTCTGAGTGTCAAGATCAACTTCCACGCGGAGCATGCGGACTATGCCAAAAGACGGCGCGAAGCAAAATAAAACGCAGCCCGAAGAGCTGCGTTGCAGTGCCGATGGTGCGGGTGACAGGATTCGAACCTGCACTCCGAAGAACTAGATCCTAAATCTAGCGCGTCTGCCAGTTCCGCCACACCCGCAAAAAGAAAAGTGGCTGGGCTAGGTGGATTCGAACCACCGGTGTCGGAGTCAAAGTCCGATGCCTTAACCACTTGGCTATAGCCCAGTATGGGGCGACTGACGGGATTTGAACCCGCGGATGCCGGAGCCACAATCCGGTGCGTTAACCGCTTCGCCACAGCCGCCATATGCGGGCCTTCTAAAGGCTACAACTATTCTATGAGATTCAGCCCGGATTGTCAAGCCTGGCGGAGCGAACTCCCAAACTCCCAGTCGACCTTTAAATATAAGCCACGTGGTTTTCATAATACTCATTATCTAGTATAATATGTTGTAATCGGCTTATCCCCGTATATCGCCTGCAGGAAAAGCCCTCCAATATCACGTGCAAAGGAAAGGAGGTGGGCCCAGCCATGGAAAAACAGCGGATCAAAAACCTGACGTTCATATTCCTGTTGATTCTCGGAAGCATACTCCTGCTGGAAGGCGTCTTCCGTATTGTCACGTTGAACAGGGTGCTGAACATCCATTTCCTGAGAATCGTCCTGTTCTCCTTCACCTATACGGTCTTTTTCGTGTTTCTCCTTCGCTTCTTCAAGCCCCGGGGCGTCAAGATTCTGCTTCCGCTTCTTTTGCTGGCGATGTCCATCTTCTATTTCGCACAGACAATCTATTACATCATCATGAGCAATTTCTTCTCGCTGCGTGTCATTGTCGAAGCGGGGCAGGGCATCGATTTCGCCAGACGGGTGCTGATGAACCTCCATTGGTCGCAGGCGATCTTCTTTTTGCCCTTGCTTTTTGTCCTTGTCACCATCCGTCTCACCAAGAGAAAAAGCGACCGCGAATGGTTCGATATCCGCTACCGCAGACCCGTAGTCCCGGTGTATCTCCTGCTGCTGGGTGTGCTGCTCATGTTCACCTCCGTCCAGACGATCAGCTCCCAGCCGCTTACTGAGGGACAATACGACTACAATTATGCCGACCGGGACCTCTACGACTTGTTCTACAGCCCCCGGCTCACCATCGACCGTTTCGGCCTGTTGACCTACGCCCAGGTCAACCTCCGGCAGATGATCACCCCGCAGACCGACCGCCAGGACGAGATGGACAATCTGGTCGAGCGTTTCCTTGACGACCGGACTCAGCAAGTGCCGAATCAGAAAAGCGGGGCCTTTGAAGACAAGAACTTAATTCTTGTTCTCGCCGAGAGTCTGGATACCTACTCGATCGACGAACATCTCATGCCCTACACATCCGAGATGCTTGAGAGCTCCTGGGTATTCGAAAACCATTACGCCCCTCCGTATTATCGCTACACGGCGGATACGGAGTTCATGATCCACACCTCCTACTATCCGACCCCGGATGCTGAACAGAACCTCTCCATGTACAGCGTCCTCGACAACACGTTCCCCTACACGCTCCCCGGCATCTTCAACGACGCCGGCTATCATACCCTCGCCCATCACAACTATACCGACCATTTCTATCCTCGCGAAGACTTCCACGAAAACACCACCGGTTTTGACGAATACCACGGAGCCATCGACATGGGTCTGCTCCCCGAAGATTTCGACCCGGGGGAGGAGATGGACGATGAAGAACTCGACGACTACGCCGGCCACCCTTGGCCGAGTGATAAGGAAATGATGGAAGTAAGCCTTGATAACGTACTGCAGCACGACGATTTCTTCGCCTACTACCTCACGGTCTCCGGCCATCTCCCCTATGACGAGAACAATCCCCAGGCCGTGCGCCACTACGAAACCATCGAAACCATTATTGAAGAAGAGGACATCCGCTTCCAGGACGCCTTCGACGAGATGAGCGAAGCCCAGCAGGAGACGATGACATATTTCCACGCCGCGCATTACGAGTTCGACCAGGCCATGGGGGAGCTCATGCATCGACTCGAGGATTCCGGACGTAACGAGGACACCGTCGTCATGGTCATGAGCGACCATTTCGCCTACGGTATTCCTCGCGACGATGTTCATCACTATGATCAGGACAAGGACCTCGACGAAAGTCCGTTGAACATGCACAAGGTCCCCTTCTTCATCTACCATCCGGACTTCGAGCAACAGCATTTCGAGGAGATATCCTCCAGTGTGGACATCCTTCCGACCACCGCGAATCTCTTCAATCTTGAGATCGACCACAACTACATCATGGGCGGCGACATCTTCGACCCCTCCGGTACCACGGCGCTGTTCGTCGATTCGGACTTCATCCGTCGCGAGTTCATCTACGACCTTTCCAAAGACGAGCGCATCATCCGCAAGGAAGGCGCGGACATACCCGATGAGACCATCGAGTTCATGCACAACCGGCTCATCCATAAACTGCAGATGAGCCGCTACATCCTCAACACCGATTACTTCGGTCGACAGGACGCGGAGTGATGCGTGCATTCGGAGCCCCACATAAAAAATGCCCGGCCTTGATCAAGGCCGGGCATTTTTCGTGGCTGTAAAGTCTAAACCGCGTACCAGACGACGCCGAAACCCTTCTTTCCGATGTGGATCGCGAAGACTGGACCGATGTAGTCGGTAATCGTGACCTCGACCTTGCGGAACGTCTCCTCAATCATCGATTTGAGAGACTCGACCATGTCGGGGGAGCGCCGATGCACCATGCGGACACGAACCTCCTCCGCATCCTGGGCATCGTCCTTGATCATCTTCAGAATGTAGCGCTGAAGCCGTTTCGTGGTGCGTTCCTTGTGGACGAGCACCAATTCACCATCGACGAGGCGGATGATGGGCCGGATGCGCAGGACGGTGCCGAGCAACGCGCTGCGTTTCGAGAGACGTCCGCCCTTCTGCAAGGAGAAGAGGTTCTCAACCGTGAAGAAGAGCTGGGTTTTCCTGATCACTTCCTCGGTGCGCCTGATGGCCTCTTGTAAGCTCTCGGCCCCATCGAGGAAACGCAGAAACTCCAAAGCGAGCAGCTCGTTGCCGAACCCTGCGTTCTGGGTATCAAAGACATGGACATCGCTCGCGCGGTCGATCAGCTCTTTCGCAAGCAGAGCGCTCTGATAGGTCCCCGAAAGCCCGTTCGAGATGGTGATGACGACCAGCTTCTCATACCCTTTTTCGAACATGCGTGCATAAGCTTCGCGGAATTGCTCCGGCGAGGGTTGGGAAGTCGAGAGTTTCCTGCCGGCGTCGAGTTCGTCATAGACGAACTGCGGGGTGATGTCAGTCTCCTTGTACACGTTCTCGCCTTCAATGACGTTCAGCGGGACGACGGCGATATTCCGTTCCTTGATGACGTTTTCGGGAAGGTAGACCGTGCTGTCGATGATGAGTCCAGTCTTTTCCATGTCGGGAGCTCCTTTTTAGAAGTATTCGGTAATCTTCAAAGTATATACAGGATCGAGAGGAAATGCGTAATCGACCCGCCCAGCACGAACACGTGCCACACCATGTGGAAGAACGGAAGCGGGACGGCGAAGAACGCCACCCCCAGGGTATAAGACAGCCCGCCACCCAGCAGCAGCCACAACGAGGGGCCGGGGATGGTGGCGTACACATCCTCCCAGATGACCAGCACGCTCCAGCCCATGATCAGGAAGATGACAACGTGCACGACCCGGAACCGATCAATCCAGAGCTGCTTGAGGATGACCCCCACGATGGCGGCGACCCACAAGGCGATCAGCAGGGCGTACCCGGACGTCGAAGGGGCGAGCAGCACGACGAAGGGCGTATAGGTGCCGGCGATGAGGAGATAGACAGCCGAATGATCGAATCGTCGAAAAAGGCTGACTACACGATTCATCGACCGGGGGAAGGCGTGATACAGTGTGCTGCAGGTGTATAAAAGAATCAGCGTCCCGCCGAAGATGACACACGCGAGCGTGTCGCGAAAGCCCTGGGCGGCAGCGGCGAGAATCACCAGCGCCACGATGGCGAAGACGACCCCGAGGCCGTGGCTGATGCTGTTGGCGAGAATCTCGCGCAGTTCGACATCCCTTTTGTTTCTCAGTTCTCTGCCAGGCAACGGCGGTCTCTCCTTCATCCCTCAAGTGTGGTCAAAGCATACCAGAAATTACTATGCGTGTCAAGGTAATAGCTAATCGTTTCGCTTCTGGAAAAGATGCGCCACAGCGGGAAGCTCCTTGCGGTCGAACGTATAAAGCGGGTCCTTGCGTAGTTCCTGGATCTGGTTGCGTAGTTTGCGGACCTTGGGCGAGATGAGCGTATCCGGGTAGGCTGTGGTAAGTTCCAAGAAAACGGAATGCCAGAGGCGATAATCCTCGAACTTCGAGAAATGACGCACCGAGCGGTGACGCATCTGCCAGGGCTTGATGCCCGCATAATGGATTCCATAGAGAACATCGATCATTGGGTATCCGTTGAAACTGGCATAGCGGAGGTCCAGATTGTGCCACATCCCGCTCAGCTTGGCGGTGATGTATTGCATCTCCGGCCAGGGGAGGGAGGCGATCCGCCGCTGTGTCTTCTCTTCTTCGGTATCTGAAAGGATGGATTCAAAGAGCGACATCGAGGGTTCGAAAAGGTACAAAGCGGCGTTGATGCCCATGTTGTTCGCATCATCAAGCACACGGTCCGTGATTGAATAGGGGATCTTCGATCCCATCGGATAATCGCGGTAGATACGGTGCCATTTCCACGTTCCATCCTCGTAGACCGAATCGGGGATGATGTAGGCGCCGTCCTCATATTCCATGCAATACGATTTCTTCTCGTTAAGTATGCCCGCCGGAGCCGGCACAGAAAACAACCGATCGTAATCCCGTAGCGGTAGTACGTCGGCATCACACACGAGCACCTTTTCATAAGCCTTGCCAAGATCGCCGTCCGCACCCAGGCGCAAGGCATGGAAACGGGAGAACAGGAACGGCCTGTCCTGCCGTTCCTGCCGGTGTTCATGCTTTACATAGAGCTCATCAAGGACAAGCACATCATCAAAGAGGACTCTAAGCGCCTGGATGCTCTTGGCGCGGACATTGCTTGAAACAATGCAGAGCAGATCATGCGGGGTATTCTGCCTCCTGAGCGCGAAGGCGAAGACCAGCGCCCCCGGGAGGAAGGAATCGTTACGGATGATGAACGTGACGTAGGCGTAGCGTCCGCTCATCCGATCTCCTCGTTCACCTTCTCGAGAATCGAATCCCGGTGGGAACGGCCCTCCTCGAGGTAGCGTGAGAGACGTCCCTCGAGCTCTTCACGATATGACGCATCGTCGAGTGAAGCGAGGTTGATCCGCACATTCAACGCCGCTCCTTCAAGACCGCTATAAAGCATGAGCGCGCCGACGCCGATATCACTGATGGCATGTTTGTTGCCGTGTTCAAGCAGGGGTGTGATGCTGGTGAGAACTTCATGAGCGAGCGAAGCGATCTCGAGGGGGACTTCCGCCGCCCGATACGTCGCTTTCTGAATGGCCTCTTTGCGTTCGCGCTGCTGCTTTTCAGTATCCTTCGGCATCTTGAAGGCGGACATGATGGCGTTGAAGGCTTGTGTGTCCTCATCGACAAGCTCGAGGAGCCGTTTTTCCTGTTCGCGGATGCGTTCGTGGATGCCGACCACTTCATCCTGGATGGATTCATCGAGACGCTTGAATTTTTTCTTGGGTATCGTGAGGTGTCCGACCATGCGCGCGAGTCCGATCCCCATCGCCGCCGCGACGGCGCTGGAGGAGCCGCCACCCGGAGCCGGTTTCGGGGAATCGAGATCGCGGATGAACTCCTGCACGGACAAATCGATTAGTTTCATGGTTTCGCCTCCCAGATAGATTGTTTGTCACGGACGACCATCCGGCCATCCTTGAAGACGTCATTGACGTGGTTGATGGCAAAATGATAAAGAACATAGGGGAAGTTATCCGCCTCGTAGATGATAAAATCGGCCGCATACCCTTCATCCAGCACGCCACGCTCAGAACCCCGGTTCAAGCTGTGGGCGCCGTTGAGCGTCGCGGCTGTCAGTACTTCCTTGGGTGAGAGTTTCATATGGATCGCAGCCAGGCTGAGCGCGAAGAGGAAATTCTCAGAAGGGCTGCTGCCGGGATTGTAATCCGTCGACACAGCCAATGCGACACCGGCGTCTACCATCTTTCTGGCGGGGGCATAATCGCTGCCAAGATTGAAGGCGGTGCTGGGAAGCACTGTGGCGATCGTGCCCTGAGACGCTAAGGCATCAATGCCCGATTCCGTCACGGCCATCAGATGATCGGCAGAGACGGCGCCTAGTCGGGCCGCCATCTCTGTACCGCCGAGAGGCTCCATCTCGTCCGCATGGATCTTCAGCAAAAAACCCCTGTCCTTGGCTTCCTTCAGAATGTATTCGCTCTCTTCGACGGTGAAGACACCTTTCTCACAGAACACGTCGACGAATTCAGCCAGCGCTTCTTTCTTGACAACGTCCATCGTGGAGACGACCTGTTCCAGAAATGCTGTCCGGTCATCCTCATATGCTTTAGGTAAGGCATGGGCGCCGAGGTAGGTGCCCACAATGTCCAATGGATGCGCATAATTGAGAGCCTTCTGGACACGGAGCTGTTTCAGTTCGTTCTCTTCATCCAGCCCATAACCGCTTTTCCCTTCAACCGTGGTCACACCATGCAGCATCAATCGCTCAAGCCCCTGCTTGGACTGGTCGAAAAGGTCCTCGTAGCTAGCTTCCTTCGTCGAGCGCACGGTGCTGAGGATGCCCCCGCCTTCCTCGAGGATTTTCAAGTAAGGTACGCCGCGCAGACGTTTATCGAACTCGTGTTCACGCGAACCATAATGGACGACGTGGGTATGGGAATCGACGAGACCCGGAGTCACCAGACGTCGCTGTGCGTCATGCATATGTGTGCTTGGCCCGACATATGGTGAATAATCGCTCTCTCCCAAGGCCAGAATCTTTCCATCCTTGACAGCGATGAAAGCATTCGTGTATTCACGGATATCCGACATCTCGCTCCCGAAAGCCGGACGGGCGTTGGGCTTGGGGGTCCATAACGTGCCGATGTTGTGAACGATCAGATCGGCGACCATGTTTCAACCCTCCTCGATATGATATTCGATGATTTTAGACGCATCGAAATCCCGGAAACCGAGTGTCTCACGGGCCGCCTCGACCGTCTTCTCGAGAGGGACGTCAGCTGTCCATGTCCGGTTGTCCCGTTCGTAGTAATAGGCCAAGGAGCGATCCACAGCTTCACGGGGAAGCAGACCGACAACTTCCGATGTCGGTGCTTCAACTCCATAACGAGCAGCTTCCATCCTGACGGTCTCGAGGATGCGATAGATCGGGTTCTTCTGATAATTCAGGATGTTCATGGTCACCTGGGCATGCCCCCTCTCTTCTAGATACACCGGTCCCGCCTGAATGTGGCGGAATCCGCCGCTCGAACCGCGAATGGCCCGGGCCAGCCGTTTGGCGATATCCATGTCCTCCGTCTTCAAGTCGATGTTATAGGCGATCAATGGCAGCCTTGCACCGACTGCGGTCGCTCCGGCGGTTCGGTGGAGGGAAGGTTGTCCATAATCGGGATGCCAGCCTTCTTCCTGGATCTTTTCATGCATACCCTCAAATTCGCCTTTCCGGATGTTCGGAAGCCGTTTACGCTTATTCTCGCGGGCGGCTTCTCCATAAGTGAAGACCGGAAGTGCGAACTGATCGGCGATACGCGAGGCCATATCATGGGCCAGCTCAACGCAGGCGTCCATGTCAATATCACGAATGGGAATGAAGGGCATCACATCAACAGCGCCCATCCGCGGATGTTCGCCTTTGTGCTGGTTCATATCGATCAGCTCGACGGCACGGTCGACGAACTTCAGCAACGGCTTCTGCATGGCTTCAGGGTCACCAATCAAGGTGACAACCGTACGATTATAATCCGGGTCCGGTTCATAGCTGACGAGTGTGAATCCTTTCTGTTCACGCAATGGTTCGATGATAGTTTCGATTCGTTCCCGGTCGCGTCCTTCTGAAAAATTCGGGACGCATTGGACAATGGGCTTCATCATTCTGCCTCCTTGTTTTTCCACCGCTCGATGGCGGCTTGATTTTTTTGGCGATCACTTTGGTGGGGCAGCGTGATGGACCCCTCACCCGAGCGGTTGTAGGTGTTGCTAACCTCGATGGCATGCGGATTCATCGCCCAGGCTCGTCGGGCGACCCCGCCCATCACGTCCCACATGACGGCGCGCTCGATGATGGCGTCCACGCGCTTCGATCCATCCAGAACCAGTCCATAGCCGCCATTCTGGGCCTTGGAAATCCCGACGCCACCTCCGTTGTGAAGGGCGATGAGACTCATCCCGCGGGCGGCATTCCCCGCATAGAGCAATGTGGACATATCCGCGGTAATGTTCGATCCATCCCTTATATTGGCGGTTTCCCGGAAGGGAGAATCGGTGCCGCCGGTGTCGTGGTGGTCGCGACCGATCAGCACGGGACCGATTTTTCCCTGGCGTACCAGGTCGTTGAATTTCAAGGCGATGTTCCGACGGCCCCAGGCATCCTGATAAAGGATACGGGCCTTGGTGCCGACCACCAGGTTGTTCGATTCGGCATCCTTGATCCACTCGTAGTTATCCCTATCCTGGAATCGTCTTACTGGCATTGCTTCCATCGCAGCCTCATCCGTTTGGCGCAGGTCGTTTTCCTTTCCGGATAAACAGACCCAGCGGAACGGTCCATAGCCGTAATCGAACAACAGCGGTCCCATGATGTCCTCCACGTAGCTTGGCCAGATAAATCCGTCAACGTCGTTTTCTCCATTCTTGCAGATGTCACGAACACCCGCATCATAGACTGCCTTCATGAAGCTGTTTCCGTAGTCGAAAAAGTATGTCCCGCGGTCGGTGAGCGCGCGGATCGCCCGGTAATGTCTTAACAATCCCTTGTCGACTTCCCTGGTGAACTGTTCCCGGTCGGTTTTTAAAAGGCGCGTCCGTTCTTCGAAACTCAACGTGCAGGGGGTGTAGCCACCGTCATAGACATTATGGCAGCTGGTCTGATCGCTGAGCAGCTCAACGTCGATGTCGTGTTGCACAGCATATTCTAGCAAATCCACCACGTTACCCTCGTAAGCCAGCCCAAGCGGTTTCCCGCTTTTCTTCGCTTGCAGGGCACGGTTGAAAGCTCCTTGGGGTGTCTTTTCGATTTCATCCACCCAGTCCTGTTCATAACGCGTCTGGATGCGGGAGGGGTCGACTTCGGCGATGAGGCCGACGCCGCCGGCGATCTTCGCCGCTTTCGCCTGCGCCCCGCTCATGCCTCCGAGTCCGCTCGAGAGGAACAACACACCACGGAGATCTCCCTCTTCGCCAATGCCAAGCTGCATCCGGCCGGCATTCAACAGTGTCGAATACGTGCCGTGTACAATGCCCTGAGGACCGATATACATCCATCCGCCGGCCGTCATCTGTCCATAGTTCGAAACCCCGAGAGCCTGAGCACGGGCAAAAGATTCCGGATGGTCATACATGCCGACCATGAGGCCGTTGGTCAAGGTGACACGTGGCGCCTCCGGCGAGCTCTTGAACAGACCGAGTGGATGACCGCTTGCAAGCACCAGCGTCTCGTCATCCTCCATAATCTGCAGATAACGCTTAGTCAGACGATACTGCATCCAGTTCTGGAACACCTGGCCACTCTCACCGTAAGTGACGAGTTCATAAGGATACAAGGCCACCTCGTGTGCGAGATTGTTGTCGATCATCACCTGCAGGGCTCGTCCTTCAAGCGTCCGCCCTTCGTATTCATCAATGGGTAATCCCTTGATACGGCCCTTGGGACGGAAACGGTATCCATAAATCCTGCCGGTGGTCATGATTTCCTCGACAAACTCATCCCTGAGGGTATCCTGCCACTCCTCGGGAACATACCGAAGGGCGTTAGACAAGGCGAGTTCAATGTCGCCCTCAGATAAGGTCGCTTCACGTTTTGGCGCCCGTCGCACGTCTTTTCCGATGCCTGGGTGGTCCGGTAAAGACCCGAAAATTTCACGCAGTGTCACCGTTCGTTCCATAACATCGCCTCCAGCTCAGAATCATCGAGTGCGCCCTCGATCAGCAATTCCTCAATAGCATCCATGTACGGTTTCATGATCGCGTCCCCTTCTAAGAAAGGCACACGCTTTCGGATGACTTCATAGGTGCGTCTGCTGATGGGGGAGAGACGACGGTTTCCGATAAAATCGACGGCTTGAGCGGCGCAGAACATCTCCAAGGCTACGACCCGACGTGTGTGTGCGGCAATCTTCTGTGCTTTACGGGCGGCGATGGTCCCCATCGAAACGTGATCTTCCTGATTGGCGCTTGAAGGAATTGAATCCACACTCGCAGGGTGGGAGAGCGTTTTGTTTTCGCTGACAAGCGAGGCAGCGACGTATTGCACAATCATGAATCCGGAATGCTTGCCGGGGTCTTTTGCCAGAAAGCCCGGGAAACGACCGTTCAGCTCATGGTTGACGAGACGTTCAAGCCGGCGCTCGGAAATGCTCGACATTTCCGTTGCCGCGATGGCCAGATAATCCATCGGCATGGCAACGGGCTGACCGTGGAAATTTCCTGCGCTGAGGGCTTGTGGGTTCTCTTCAAAAATCAGTGGATTGTCGGTCGCAGCATTGATCTCCTTTTCGATGACATCCATGACATGTCTTAAGGCAGAAAGCACCGCACCATGTACTTGTGGCAGACAACGAAGGCTGTAGGCATCCTGGATGCGAACTTCTCCTTGTCTTGAGGTGTTGTTGCTGCCATCAAGCAGTCGCTGCATCAAAGACGCGACTCTCAGCTGTCCTTCGTGGTTGCGGGCTTCGTGAATACGTTTGTCGAAAACATCGGAGACGCCTTGCAGGGCTTCGAAGCTCAAGGCTCCTGAAAGCGAGGCGTAGTAAAGCGTCTTATACAGATCGTAGACAGTCAGCGCCCCGACTGCCGTCATCGCCTGAGTACCGTTGATGAGTGCCAGGCATTCTTTTGCCTGCAAGTCGTTCAAAGGATCAACGCCGGCTCGCTTGAGCCCTTCGGCGCTTGAGAGTCTTTTTCCTTCGAAGGTGACTTCTCCTTCGCCAAGAAGCGGCAGCGCCATATGGGCAAGAGGGACCAAATCGCCGCTTGCTCCAAGCGAACCCTGCTCAAAAACCACTGGAATCAAGTCTGCGTTCAACATCTCGACCATCGTCTCGATCGTCACTTCGCGGATGCCGCTGTGTCCTTTGGCCAGCGCATTGATTCTTAGAACCATCATCGCACGAACCACATCCACGGGAAATGACTCGCCTGAGCCGCAAGCATGAGAAAACAAAAGGTTTTTCTGAACTTCATGTATATCGCTGTCGGCAATACGGACTTCCGAGAGACGTCCGAAACCTGTGTTGACACCGTAGACGACTTCCCGCTCTTTGATAGTGGACTCGATAACCTCTCGCGAGCGGCGGACCCGCTCGCGCGCATCATCGGACAGTTCGACATGAGCGCCTCTCCGGGCGACAGCAACAAGCTCTTCGAGGGAGAGGCTGTTTCCGTTGAGTGTGACCATATACGCCTCCTGAAGACAGTCATGAACACCACTTCCATCATAGCACAAACACATCGCTTCTTAAAGCGTTTACACCATTCCAACGCCCTCTCAAGGCGGAATGTCCGTTTCTGAAGCAGAGCCTGTCAGAAGGGTTGCTGATACTCTTTGTGCTTTATAACAAGTAAATAAACAACGTAGCGGCCTAGGAAGAACAACTTTCCTGTCGCCGACCCTGACATGGGCAGCCGTATACAGATAGCAGGGCGCCTGCAGACAAAAGAAAAGCTCCCTGTGAACAGGGAGCACTTTAAGAAGAGAAGTAGAGGAAAACATGAGAATAATTCACGGATTCTGTTAATATATCTTGGGGATGGCCTGCAAACAGGATGCAGGGAGATAACATTAAATGGCAGGGGTGCCAGGATTCGAACCCGGACCAGCGGTTTTGGAGACCGCTGTGCTACCATTGACACCACACCCCTGTGTGAGTGGTGGAGGGGGACGGATTCGAACCGCCGAACCCGAGAGGGAGCAGATTTACAGTCTGCCGCGTTTGGCCAACTTCGCTACCCCTCCACGCATAACTCCCAAACGGCGCTACTGTATTATAACAAAGCGGTCTGCATAAATCAACATCCAATAGCCGGGAGCCTAATCACTCACTGCGTAGCCATTATCCTCGATAATCTTACGTACAGCGGCTTCGTCTTCAGTCTCAACAGATACGATTCCACGCTCAAGGTCAATCTGTACCTGTTTATAACCGGCAGCGGTCAAGGCCTGCTCAATGGTCATCTTGCAATGACCGCAGCTCATATCGGGAACTTTGAAATCCATCCTGTCACCTCCTTCTTTGGATGCTATGGAGAATTCGGGCAGTTTCGTCGTCTTGAGTCGCAACGCATTAAGAACAACCATAATCGAGCTGAATGCCATGGCGACAGCGGCAAGCAGCATCGAAAGTCTTCCAGTCGCGGCCAGCGGGATGGCGACCAGATTATAGGAGAAGGCCCAGAAGAAATTCTGGCGGATGTTTCTAAGCGTAGCCTTGCTCATCGCGATAGCTTTGAGCACGAGGCCCAGATTCTGACTCATGATGGTAACGTCGCTGGATTCAATGGCGACATCGGTACCATAGCCCATCGCGATGCCGATGTCCGCAAGCTTGAGAGCGGGTGCGTCGTTGATGCCGTCCCCGACAAAGGCGACGACGGTGCCGTCTTGCTGGATGGTTTGGACAATTTCCGCTTTTTCATGTGGCAGGACCTCGGCATAGACTTCATCAATGCCAAGTTCTCCAGCAATCGCATCAGCGACCCGTTGATGGTCGCCCGTCACCATGATCGCTTTTAAACCTCTTGCGTGCATGGACTGAATGACCGAACGCGATGTCGGCTTGATTTCGTCGCGAACCGCATAGCCCGCCCGGACTTTTCCATCCAGGGCGACGTAGTTTACCGTTTTAGCCTGTGAAAGCCATGTCTCCGCCCGGTTGTCAAATTCAGAATGGTCTGCGTCGATGGTCGCCATCAAGCGCTGATTACCCACAGCCACATGGACACCGTCGACCTCCGCCTCGACGCCTTTGCCCTTATGGGTTTCCAGACCCTTCACGGGAAGCGGCGAAGCGCCTTGGGTTTCGGCATATTCCGCAACTGCCGTGGCAATCGGATGGGTGGATTCTTGTTCAATGCTATACAGATAATCCAGGACATCAGAATCGCCTTCATAATCCGTGACCTGCGGTTTTCCTTCGGTCAGCGTCCCGGTTTTGTCGAAAGCAATGGCCTCGATGGCGTTGGCACGTTCAAAGAACTCTCCGCCCTTGTAGAGAACATGGTTGCGTGCAGCCTTGGCGTTTCCGACTAATATGGAGGTCGGTGTCGCGAGCCCGAGCGCGCAGGGACAGCTGATGACGAGGATGGCGACGCTACGCGTGAACGATACTGTAAACGGATAGTCCAAGGGGAAATAGTGAACCAGAAAGTTGCCAAGGGCGATGAGCACCACCAACGGAACAAAGAACGCAGACACACGGTCCGCGGTCCGCTGGATGGGTGGCTTGTGAGCGCTGGCCTCCTCGACCGTCTCGATGATCTTGGAGAGCATCGTGTCGCTTCCTACCTTGGTCGCTTCAATAACAATACGCTCCTGATCATTCAACGTCGCACCGATGACCTCTTCGCCAACAGCCTTCTCAACTGGAACGCTTTCTCCCGTCAGCATCGATTCGTCGATATAGGTCTCCCCTTCGACAATGACGCCGTCAGTCGGAATCTTCTCATGCGCATGCACGACGAGGCGGTCGCCGACCTCGACAGCTTCGATGGGAACTTTTTCTTCTTGTCCATCTTTAAGTCGGCGCGCTTCCTTTGCCCCGAGGTTGACAAGTTCCACCAGCGCATCCGTGGTCCTCTCCTTGGCAAGATGCTCAAAGTAGTTCCCCACGAGGACCATTGTGATAATCAATGCGCTGATTTCAAAGAAGTACTCCGGTTGATGAGCCCCGCCGGCTATCAAATGGTCGAGCAGCAAATATACGCTGTAAAGATAGGCACTCGTGGTGCCGAGCACCACGAGAATGTCCATTCCCAGTGTTTTGTGCTTCAGCGAGTTGAAGGCCCCGACGTAGAATCGTTTGCCGATGTAGAACTGAACCACGCCGGCCAGGACAAGCTGGAAACGCCCATCCATGAAAAGCGAGGGGACATAGAGGAAATCGAACCATGCGAGATGTCCGAACATCGCCCACAACAACGGCAGGGACAGACCGATAGCGAGGAAGACTTCTCGTTTCATGCGTTGACGGACATCCTTCTCATCTTTAAAGGATGCATCAAGGACCGCCTTATATCCAGCGTCGTCGATGCGCTGGGCGATATCGGTCAGCCGTGTGTACTCGTCGTCGTAGCGGACGACCACCTGGTTCGCGCCGACGTTCACCCGTACATCGACGCCGCTGAAATCCTCGAAACTGTTCTCGATGGTTTTCGCGCACATGGCGCAAGTCATGCCTTCGACCCGTATGGTTTTTTTCTTGATCATGACAGATTCTCCTTTTTGAAGACGTTGCATACATAGACCTGCTCGTCCTTATCCTGCTCGTGTGCAAGAAAACGTTCCCGGTCCGTCCTCAACTGCGGGATCTCAGAGACGAGATTGACGATATGGGAGAGCAGCGCTTCCCTGGAGAGAAATGTCTCCGTAAGATAATAGAAGACACGCTGCTTTTCTCTGCGAGAAGAGACAACGCCTGCTTGTCGCAGACGATGCAGGTGCTTCGATATGTTCACCTGGCGAATGCCGGTGATTTCTTCAAGTTCACAGACACACAGTTCAGAATCCACAAGCAAAGCCACAATGCGTAATCGGCTGACGTTTCCTAACAGACTGAGCGTTTCAATATCGTCCATGGTCTTCCTCCTTTGCAAAATCATTATATTTGCCTGTTATATTCCGGTCAAGGAATATGCCTGCTCAGGAACACATAAAAAAACCGCCCTACGGGCGGTAGAAAAACACAATGTCAGCAACTTTTTCCTGCTCCCTGAAAAACAATACAGAGCAGGAATCATTCCCGCGATGTAACTGCAGCTCGACTTGATCACCCTCAAGAAGTTCCTTCCGGTAACGGACATTCAACTGACGAAGTCCCTCGCGGGAATCGCCCGCCGTCCGCTCGAGCAGTTCGGAGGCGTGGTGGATGTAGCGGGCGTTGTTCACATGACCATTCACATCAATGTCTTCGCGGGTGATGGTCAATTGGGAGCGGAGGGGTTCGGCGCTCTGGGGTGATTCCCATTTCGGAAAATCCAGCGTTTCTCCGATGCGGGCCCCCTCGAATTTCGCAAGCAGTTCTTCGCTGGGGCGAACAGGCCGTTTTCGGTCGATGTCCATGAGGACGAATTTTCCTTTCCCCTCAAGAAGAACGGAACCATCCAAAGTCTCGATGCGGTAGCGGCGATAGCCGAACATACGCTTGAAAGCATAGGGTTCGGTGCCGAATTGGACTTCTTCATCGACACGGGGCAGCCTGTCGATAAGAAGCTGATACTCCGTGAGGACCCATGCCAGTCGACGGGATAGATGATAGTCCGTGCCGGCCCCGAGACTTTCCGCATTCGCCTCCATGATGTCGTTGAGGTGCCTACCGAGCGCGGAAACTGTCAAGACCCCATCACTCGTCTCCCGGGGTGTGATTATCTTTTTCTGTCTGAACATCTGCATCACCGAAAGCATTATACCATATGCTGTCATTTCATGTATAATGGGGCGTAGAAAGGGGGCGTTAGCCCATGAACATCGCACTGATCGCACACGACAAGAAGAAAAATGACATGGTCGATTTCGTAAAAGCGCATGAGGATGTGCTGATGGCACACACGCTGGTCGCGACCGGGACAACCGGACAACGCGTAGCAGAGTCGACAAAGCTGCACGTGAGAACTTTCAAGTCCGGTCCACTGGGAGGGGACCAGGAAATCGGGGCGCGCATCGCACAAGGGAAAGTCGACATGGTGTTCTTCTTCCGCGATCCGCTCACGCCTCAACCTCATGAGCCCGATGTATCCGCCCTCTTCCGCCTCAGCGATGTCTACGGCATCCCGATGGCGTCGAACCGGGCGACGGCGGAACTGTTGATAGCTGCAATGAAAAAACAATCCTCGGGAGAATAACAATCTGATCTCCGTCGGACCGTTCTTTCCTATGTTCATCTGAGTCTACAATCCGGTGTCTTTTCCGGTTTTCCGTCGTTCTTCGTTCATCTGTGAACGTCCCTGAATCCCGCTCACAAGGTAGAGAATGCCGAGCAGTTGGTTGAACAAGAGATTGATGGCTCCCCAGATGGCCTGATAAAGATAGATCTTGCCGGCCTTGTCAACACTGTACCTGCTCCGCAACACGCCTGTGAAGAGCACGAGATTCACAAGAAAGATGACAAACAGCACGAGGCCGAAAACAATCATCGGCACCAGCAAGAACGGTATCCACCCCTGGAAGGTTCCAAAGAGGTCCATGAACTCTTCGATTTCAGCGGTCGTAAGATTGGCATCAACCAATATCTCTTCAACATCGGCTTTATCGGCACGGTAAAGGATCGCCAGCAGGCTTGTCGCGAAGGCAATCGCTGCGAGCGAAAGGCCTTCGAAGACGAGACCGATAATTGTGGTCGCCTTGGATATACGGTTTGT
>PULR01000004.1 GCA_003551005.1 Mollicutes bacterium | reverse complement strand
TTCGCGGGCCTCATCCGCCGCTGATCAGCCGCCGTGAGTGAATACGTTTCAATCCACAAGACGTCCTGGCCAAGACGTCTTTTTTCATGGCTGGCACTCCGCGGGTGATGAATGGACACTCCCGGTGTCCACCGCCAGTGAAGCTGGACATTGACAGGGAATGACACCCGTGTCACTATGAGATTATCCTCAGGAAGGAGGGGTTCCATGCCGAAGGCGACGTTCGAGAACCTCCCGAGCGATAAACAAAGACACATCAAGGATACGGCGCTGGAAATCTTCAACGAAAAGGGCTACGCGAGAGTCACTGTCCGTGACATCGTCCATCGGGCGAAAATCTCAAGGGGCAGCTTCTATCAGTACTTCGAGGGCAAGGGCGATCTGTTTCGCACAATCGTTGCCGACGCCCAGCGCATCAAGCTTGCCTATCTGCGCCCCACCCTGGCGAAGCTTGAAGGGCGTCCGTTTCTTGAGGCGCTCGTCGAGGTCTTCGAAGATGCCCTTTCCTACCTCCGGGACTACCCCGAGCACGCCACGCTCGGACATCTGCTGTATCATTCCTCCGAAGTCGAGCTGTTGCCGCTCGTCAAAGAACTCGATGCGCAGGGCATCCTCACGCCCCTGCACTATTTGCGGCGCGACAAGGAGGCCGGCAGACTCCGCGAGGCAGTCGACATCGAGACAGCGGCACGCATCATCTACAACCTGCTCGGCAGGGAGTTGATGCAGGGCGTCGTCGAAGGCCGTAGCGACGATGAACTACGGAAACTGGCGACGACCTATGTGGACATTCTCAGCTACGGCCTGCAAAAACGGAACGCAGACGGGGAGGGAGTTTAATGGAACCGATCATCCACGCACAAGAACTGCAGAAATTCTACGGCAAGACCCATGCCCTCAAAGGGCTGTACCTCGCAGTGAAGCCAGGAGAAGTGTTCGGTCTGATCGGCCCCAACGGCGCCGGGAAGACCACGACCGTCCGCATCCTGCTCGGACTGCTCAAGGCCAGCGGCGGAACAGCCGAAATCTTCGGCATGGATGCCTGGCAGGACGCCGCCACCATCCACAAGCGCCTCGCCTATGTACCCGACGATGTGCGACTATGGGGCAACCTCACCGGCGGGGAGGTCATCGACTTTCTCCTCAATCTGCGGGGCGGCATTGATGAGAAGCGCCGCAGCCATTACATCGACTGCTTCGATTTCGACCCGGCCAAGCGCTGCCGGGCCTATTCCAAGGGGAACCGGCAGAAAGTCGCCCTGATCGCGGCCCTGGCTTCGAAGGCCGAACTGCTCGTGCTGGATGAACCCACCGGCGGGCTGGACCCCTTGATGGCGAGAAGATTCCAGGAAACCATCCAGGAAATCAAGAACGAAGGCCGGACCGTGCTGCTCAGCAGCCACCGCCTCGCAGACGTCGAACGTCTGTGCGACCGCGTGGCCATCATTTCACAGGGCACCATCGTCGAAAGCGGCGATCTGAAGACCATGCGCCACATGAAGCGCAACGTCATCCGCGTGCGCACCCGCGACCCGCTGGATGGTCTGCAAAAACTCAACGGCGTGCATGATGTCATCCATACGGACGACGAGGTCAGCTTCCAGGCCGATAACGAAGAGCTGGAAGCAATCTACAGCTTTCTCGCGGCACGCGGCATCCTCTCGCTCATCAGCTCGCCGCCCACACTCGAGGACCTTTTCATGCGCCACTACGAGACCCGCCAGGAAAGCACGGGTGCGGCTGAAGATGGTTGATTGGAGAGGCATCCGTGGCACCACCGCCCTGCTTAGGCACACGCTTCGCACCGAGCGCGTCCGTTTCTTCGTATGGGTGCTTTCCTTCTTCGTCCTCATGAGCGTGGTGACTTATGTGAACGGCCAATTCACGGCGCAGGAGATGAAGGAGCTCGTCATCCACTCCACGGGCGAGCCGGGCATGCGCATGCTCGTCTCCCCCATCACCGCCGAAGGGGCGGGCGAGATCAGCCGCTTCGTCTTCTTCCGTTTCTCCTTCGTCTTCTCGCTGCTGGTGGTCTTGATGAACATCCAGATCGCCAACCGCCTCACGCGGCACGAGGAGGAAACGCGTCGCGCCGACTTGATCGCCACGAGCGGCGCAGGACGCTACGCACGGCTGCTCTCGGCGCTATTGGTTTTGGTCGGGTTGAATTTCGCCGTCGCCCTCGCCATGTGGGGAGGATTGCTCATCAACGGCATCGAGCCATTCGGAAGCTTGATCGCCGGACTCTCCTACGGGGCGCTCGGAGTGGTCTTCGCCGCCCTCACCGCGTGTGCGGCGCAGCTTTCCTCCCACGTCAGCGGGGTCGCCGCGATCTCGGGTTTCACCTTCGCCGGCGTGTTCCTCATCAACAGCCTGGCCGGCGCACGCGGCACGGTCGAGGGAGAAATCGTCAACGACACGCTGCACTTTCAAGGCTTTGAGGCGAGCTCGCTCGCCTATCTTTCCCCGATGGGCTGGACACAGGAGATCTATCCCTTTGACGATCGCAACCTGTGGATCTTCCTGCTGTTCGCGGCCGCCTTCATCGTGTTGACGTCGGCCGCCTTCGCGCTGGTCGACAAGCGCGATGTGGGCGCGGGCGTACTGCGCGAACGCAAAGGACGGGAGCGTTCCGGGCCGATATCGCTGCGTCCCCTCGGACTTGCTCTTAGGCTTGACCGAGGTGTCATGCTTGGCTGGCTTTTCGGCACGATGTTCATGGCCTTTGTCTTCGGCGCGGCGGTGGGCGACCTCGGCGTCGCTTTCGAAGACCACGCCGTCTTCGGGGAGGTCTTTACCGAGGCGGCGGAGCAGTTCCCCTTCATGCTCATCTCGGTGTTCGCGATGGCGGTTCCCTTCTATGCACGTGCAGCGGTTCTGCGCATGCGTCGTGAAGAAGCGACAGGACCACTCGAACTAGGGCTTTCGACAACACTCAGTAAAGCGCGCTGGCTGACATCGAAAGTGCTGATGCTGATCGCCTTCAGCTTCTTGTGTCTCTTTGCGGCCACCCTTTCCCTCGGATTCGCGATGGAAGCTTCCCTCGGCGAAATCGGCGAGTTCTTAGCGGCGGCCGCCTTCCAAGGCGGCGCGGCCTTCGTACTCACCGGTCTTTTCCTTGTGTTCCTCGCCCTTGTGCCGAGACAGACGGGCGCCCTGTCGCTGGCCGTGATCATCCTCTCCATCGCGGTCGGTTCCTGGTTCGGACCGATGCTCGACCTCCCCCAGCGCGTCATGGACTTTTCACCCTTTTCGCACGTCGCCTTCGAGCCGGAGAACGCCGAACCGCTCCGCATCGCCTTGCTTTATGGCTTCGGAATGACCGCTTGTGCGATCGGCATCACCGGTTTCCTGCGCCGCGACTTCCAGCCGTCCCGCTGAGACGAAAAAGGTCCCGCCTTGGCGGGACCTTTTATCAACCGTTGTTCGTGCCGTTTCGATCGAGGTGCTTGAGGAAGCACGCATCCTCGGTGTGGCAATGATCGGTGTCGTAGTGCTTGCACGTGCCCTCGACGACGATCTGCAGCTTGGAGATGTTGAAGTTCTGGAAGATCTCGTGATCCTTGATGCAATCATAGATGTCGCTGTCATTGATCTCGATGATGTTGTTGTTGACGCGGCAGGTGACGTGGATATGACTATCGGCGCTGTGCGACTTCTCGTCGATGGTCAGATCGTAGTGTTTCTTGCCATTGATGAAAACCTCGGTCACGATCTTGTGCTCGAGGAGGAAGTCGATGTTGTTGTAGACGGTCCCGAGGTTATGAAAGCCACGCTTCTTCATCTCGGCGTGGATCTCCTGGATGGTCAGATGCCTGCCTTCCAGCACATCGATGATGGCGCGGCGCTGCTTTGTAATACGCACATTCTGCTTGCGTAGCTCATTGAAGACGCGTTCTTTAACATCCATGCTTCATCACCGGATACATATTAACATTTTTATAAATAAATGAACAGTTTTATGCTTTTCGATACGAAAAAAAACGCGGAGGGATTCCGCATCTTTAGTATCGGGCGAAGGCTCTTTCAAACCCAAGGACCGTTTCTATAGACGAAAACCGCCGGCAGGAATGCCATCGAAGCGGATGTCTTGAGACCTTGTTCATTATCAGGAGCGGACGATGCCAAGGGTTCCAACGAACATATGAGGAATGCCGATGGTGGCCACGAAAAACAATGATATCGGGTCCACGCCGACACCCGGCGGGTTGACGGTCGTGAACGTTGTATTGATGAGAAACAGAATGACAGCCGCGCCATATAGCAGATGGAGCACGAACACTTTCGATGCCGCTTTCAAAGAGGTCCCGGCGATGATCAACTTCCGATAAGAGACGATATCGACCACCAGCATCGCGAGCACGACCGCTACGAGCGGAAGCATGACAACGAGGGCCAGCGTGGTGAACGCGGCCGTTTCACTATCAAGACCTCCAAAAGCGACATTGAATGAGTTAGTGATCCAGCGGATGGTCAACGCTGCCGAGAGCAGCCCTTGACCCACCAGGCCGATCAGCATCGGAATCTTGAACTCGCGCCAACGTCTGTGCGACATGCGAACACCTTCTTGTCTAGGGATTTAAACCAACTTGCGACATGCCGTGAAGCGTCGGTTCAAAAACGCAGTGCCTGATCGGTGAAGCCACGCCTCTTGATCGCCTGCAGGGCGAAGGAACGCCTTAGGCGTGGCTTGCTTTTAAGACAGAAAATTCAACGATATTTCGCTTCGAGGCGTTCGACGATGAACGGCGGCACGAAAGTCGAGAGATTCCCGCCGAAACGCGCGATCTCCTTGACTGCGTTGCTCGAGAGGAACGAATATTTGTTCGCCGTCATGAAGAAGACGCTGTCGATGGCATCGTCGAGTTCGCGGTTCGCATGCGTCATCTGGAATTCGTACTCGAAATCGGTCAGCGCGCGCAGGCCCCGGACGATATGCGTCGCCCCGAGCTGTTTCGCATGCATCACCGTGAGCGTCTCGCTCGCGCCGATCTCAAGCGAGTCCCGGTAGGGCTCGAGCGCTTGTTCCACCATCTCGATGCGTTCTTCCTTCGTGAAGAGATTGTTCTTGTGGGGGTTCACGCTGATCAAGACATGCAGCTTGTCAAAAAGCTTGAGGGCTCTTTCCACGATGTCGATGTGGCCATAGGTGATGGGGTCGAAGCTGCCTGGATACAAACCGACTTTCATCTAACCGCTCCATTCATAGATAGTGACTCCGGTCACGCCGATCGTGCGTTCCTTATAGATGCGGAGGTCGCCCTTCGGCAGCGGGTCCTCGAGAGAATAGTGCAGCGCCACAATGCGCCCATCGGACGCGAGAAGCATCCGCCGGACGATGGCTTCGAGGGAGGCCTCGACGCGCCCTTCGCCATAGGGCGGGTCGAGGAAGATCAAGTCATACGGTCCTTCGAGTGTTTCGAACATGGTCTCGGCCTCGACTTCGTAAAGCTGCGTATCGGAAATCAGCCCGAGTGTCTCGAGATTCTGCTCCAGCACGTTGAAGGCTTCCGGGTCGGCCTCGATGAAATCCGCCGCTTTTGCGCCGCGCGAGAGCGCCTCGATGCCGAGCGCCCCGCTGCCGGCGAAGGCGTCCAGCACGCGCCCTTTCGGGATGGGACCGAGCATGTTGAAGAGGGTCTCCTTGACGCGGTCCCGGGTGGGCCGCGTCGAGCTTGATGGCGGCTGTTTGAGCCGCCGGCGCTTGTAGCGCCCGCCGATGATGCGCATCAGTCGTAGGTGATGCGTTCGACGGCTTCACTGTCAAGCGCGGTGACGACCGCTTCAAGCAGCCTGAGCATCGCCGAGTAGTCCGCTTCGTGCATGATCGAGGCGTGCGAGTGCAGATTGCGCACCGGCAGGCACAGTGCGATGGAGGGAACGCCCGAGCGGGTGAGGTGGATGCGGCCGCCATCGGTCCCGCCCCGCGTGAGGTGCGTGAGCTGATAGGGGATCTCATGCTTTTCCGCCTGCTCGATAACGAAATCGCGCAGACCCTTGTGGCCGACCATCGAGCTGTCGGCGATCATGACGCCCACGCCCTTGCCGAGTTCCGTCTCCTTGCTGCCTTTGGGGAAGTCGTGGGCGATGGTCGTATCGACGGCGATGCCGATGTCGGGGTCGACGTGATAAGCCGAGGTGGCCGCGCCGCGGAGACCGACTTCCTCCTGCACGGTGCCCACGCCGTAGTATTCGTTGGGATGGG
>PULR01000025.1 GCA_003551005.1 Mollicutes bacterium | reverse complement strand
TGCATCTCGCTGAGGATCGATTCGAACGCGCTGCCGATCGCCTGCGCGTTCTCAGCATCCTGGAACACGCCGCCGAAGGGCATGCTGCTGGTGGCGTGGATGTCGTCGAACAACGCGATCGACCCTTCCTTGAGGAAGCGGTCGGAAAAATCGAAGCTCTCGATGACGCTCTTCATGATGCCCTTGATGAGCGTCTTGAACAGCAGGGACAGATAATACGCGAGAATGAAGGGGAGAAAGACGGCGAACACGATGACGCTGCCGAGCGTGAAGAGTTTCTTCAACGACTGCTGGACGTGCATCTTCTTGCGGAAGAGAAAGGACTGCATCCGGATGAACAGTCTGAAGAAGAACGCAAAGATACGTTCAACGATGTAAAGCGCCGCCGCCGCGAGGAAGAGCACCGTGTTCAACACATAAAGAAGGGGCAGAAGCACCACCTTGAGCACGAGTTCCTTCCGGGTGTAATCACTCATATCGCTGATGTATGCATAGCTTTTCAAACCTTGTTTCAACGCTTCGGCCATGGTCATCACCTCATTTATTCAATCGTGTCCATTCTATCACACCGGACCGCAAAAGGCCACCATCTCCGCACGGAAAGGAAACGAACCCTGTCCCTCCCTTGCATCACATCGCAAGTCGCGCCGCTTCATCGACGAGAAAACCGCCCATGTCTTTTGCTCTAGTGAGGCTTGCCGATTCGCACGCGTAAAATCCGCGTGAAGGACCAGACACGTCAACAAATTGATAACGCTTCTCAGTTGTGAAGGGCGGGGGGCGCTGATATACTGAAGTCAGCCTAGGGTAAAGGAGTGTAGCCATGGATATCAAGCATGGCGAGAACCGCTTCTACGTCGAGGACGATCAAGGGACGGTCGTCGCCGAGCTCAGCTACCAATTCGAGGACGAACGGACGATGCTTGCGAACTCCACGTTCGTCGACCCCTCCCTCAGAGGACGCGGTATGGCCGGCAAGCTCGTCGATGCGCTCGCCGACTACGCCCGCAGGAAAGACTACAAGATCCGCCCTCTGTGCTCCTACGTCGTCAAGCGCTTCGAAGACCGCGACGACTACGAAGACGTGAAAGCATGAAAAATCCCGCGAGCAAGGCGCTCGCGGGTTTTTTATGCCGGGTTCACAGCAGATTCGAGAGAATCATGGCTACCAAGCCGACAAGGAACGTCCCGACGACGAGCCGCACCGTCGTGGTGAACATCGCCTGGTTGTAGCCGTCCGTCGCCGCGTCCCGATCCACCGTGCGCGTGAGGACGAAGGCGACAACGCAAAGCGGCAGACCGTAGTTTCGCAGTCCGGTGAAGACGAACGCCGCCTCGGTGCGGATGAAGCCGGCGAGAATGATGCCGACGACTCCCGCGACGGCGAGCAGCGCGAAGACAAAGGCGACTTTGATGTCCCGGTTCATCGTGTGCATGCGCGCGACCTCCTTCTTCCGCTAGTATACTATAGAGGCGCGCACTTTAGAAGGGATTGAACGAAATTCTCTACTGCCGGGGGACATCGACGTCGCTGCGGCCGTTCTGTGTGTGGTAATCGACGCGTTCAAAAGCGTGGGAACGGTCGGCGTTGTAGAAGTCGATGTCGCCGTTCGAGGTCTTCAGCTCGGCCTTCGCCGCATAGACATCGCTCAGGGAGATCGAACCGTTCGAGCTGGTGGCCTCGACCCATTCTCCGGGCGCATCGGGAGCGTTGATGCGTTCATAGGTCACGTTGCCGTTCGAGGTGGTTCCTTCAAGCGTGTCCGCCTGGCTGTCCCGGACCGTGATCCGTCCGTTGGAAGTGCGGGCATCGAGCGTCCCGGCGACGAGGGCATCGAAATCGATGCGGCCGTTGCTCGAGCGCCCCTCGATGGAATCGGCCTCGAGGCCGTTAAGGCGGATGGCGCCGTTGGAGCTCTCCGCCCGGATGGACGCCGCCTCAAGGTCCTCGATGTCGATGCTGCCGTTTTTGGTGTTCGCATCAATGCTCTCAAGCGAGACGGACTCCGGAATGAAGATGGTAGTCGTCTCCTCATGCGTGGGAAACACGGTGAACACCCAGTTAAAAGAAAGGAAACCGCCGATCAGATCGTTTTCGACCTGCAGGGTATTGTCGGTGAGCGCGATGTCGACATCGGCATCCTCGTTGACCGCTTTCTCGACGAGAATCTCTTCGCCGTCGTAGTGCCGGATGAGCAGCGAGCCTATGTCCATATCGGTGTAGACATCGAGCGAACCATCCTCGGGCACGGCGAAGGTCTCTTCATACTCGCTGAGTTGGGCCCGTCCGGCACGCAAAGTGAAGGTCCCTTCCACGGCGACGAAACCGATCAGCGAAAGCAAAAGCACCAACGTACCGATTCCCTTCACCCGGCTTTTGACCTTGAGCGCCGTGGAATTGCGGCGCAGCCAGTACTCCGCCTTCAGCTTGCGCAGCGAGCGCACGGCATTCATCCCCGGCAGGGAGAACGCCTGCACGTGCCAGCGGATCAACCAGATGAAGAAAGTGATCAAGCGGTCATAGACCCACAGTACGAAGAACACCCACAAGGCGAAGGCGCTGATGACGGCGAGGGTGCTGAGAATCTGCGTCACAAGCGTGCTGCCTCCAAAAAGCCCGGTGACCACACTCAGCAGCCCGCTGGAAAACGCGAAAGCCACGGTGAGCAGCACCATCACCAGCCACCACGCGACGAAGACATCGAAGAGGAGGACTCCTACGGCTGAGCCGATGCCTCCGCGGGGTGCCGCGGATTCATCGGCGGTGCTGTAGCCGTAGGATCTCAGGACGTTGCTGGCGATCTGCGAAGGCGGTTCGAGCTCGTCGATGACTTCCGATTCACTCTTGCCCTCGTATTTGGTGCCGACTTCGAAGCGCTCCTCGTAGAAATCCAGGATGGCCTGCCGCTCGTTTTCCTCAAGCGGGCCAAGGTGGCGCTTCAATTCATTCAGGAAGCGTTTTTTCATGGTGATTCCCTCCGTTTCGGACCAGTGTGTCGACGCGTTCTTTGAACGTGTCCCATTCTTCCGCGAGGTGTTCGCGGTGTCGCCTGCCGGCTCCGCTCAACGTGAAGTACTTGCGTGCCGGCCCTTGCGAGGACGGCTCGAGGTATGTCTGCAAGTACCCCTCCGCCACCAGTTTCCGAAGAATCGGATAGGTCGTGCTCTCGCTGATGCCCAGCGCGGCATCCAATCGACGGTAGAGCTGATAGCCATACATGTCCCCTTCTTCCAGCATCGAGAGGACGCAGAGCTTGAGCACGCCTTTTTTGAGTTGGCTGTCCATGGTCTCACCTCGCTATTATACTTAATATAGTATCATGCTTAATATAGAATGTAAAGCAGAATTTACATAAAAAAACCCGGCGCTGCTGAGCGCCGGGTCAGTATCCAATCCATCAATCCGCTAATGCGTCGACGACGACGTCGTAATCCAGCACGCCGCGCAGGCGGCCCTTGCCATCGACGACCGGAAGGGCGTATTCCGCTTCTTTGAGCTTCGGCCACGCCTCGCGGAGGAAGGCGTTGCGATAGATGACGGTCTCATCTTCGTTGATCAGCCGATCAATCGTCTTGCCACGCGAACGTTTCAGCTGGTCAAGCGTGACATAGCCGAGGAATTTGCGGTTCTCATCCGTCACGTAGGTGAAGGAGAGTTCACGCTTCTTCACAGCTTCTAACGTATCTTTGACGCGATCGCCCTGCTTCGCGATGTAGGCGGGTTTGTTCATGATGCTGCGGACTTTGAGAATACGCGTCTTGTCAACATCGGCGATGAAGTTGCGGACGTAGTCGCTAGCGGGGTTGTCGAAGAATTCATCGGGCTTGCCGATCTGCACCATCTCCGCGTCTTTCATCAAGGCGATGCGGTCGCCGAGGCGGAAGGCCTCGTTCATATCATGGGTGATGAAAATGATAGTGCGGTCCATCTCATCCTCAAGCTTGATCAGTTCGTTCTGCATCTCGCGGCGGATGAGCGGATCGAGGGCGCTGTATGGTTCGTCCATCAGCAGCACCTCCGGGTCGTTGGTCAGCGCCCGTGCCAGGCCGACGCGCTGGCGCATGCCGCCCGAAAGCTGACTGGGCATGTAATGCTCCCAACCTTCCAGTCCGACCATGCGGATCGCCTCTTCAGCCCGCTCGGTGTACTCCTTCTTCGAGACCCCTTGGATCTCAAGCGGATATTGTACGTTACGGATGACGGTCCGGTGGGTCAGCAGAGCGAAATTCTGAAAGACCATGGACACGTCGTTGCGCCGGTAGCGGCGCAGTTCCTTTTTCGACATCTCCAGCAGATTGCGGTCGCCGACGAAGGTTTTGCCGGTGGCCGGACGGTTCAGCAGGTTCAACGTGCGGATCAGCGAGCTTTTGCCGCTGCCGGAGAGGCCGACGATGACAAACAGCTCACCTTCCTTGATGTCCAGGTTGACGTTGCGGACGGCGACCGTCGCCCCCGTACGCTCACGAATCTCCTGGGGTGAAAGCTCGCCATCAAGCAGCTCGATGGCTGCCTTCTTCTGGGCATGATTGCCGAAGACAACGCTGGAATTCTGTATAGTGACGGGTTTAGCCATTAGGACTCACCACCTTCGGAATGGTCGAAACGCTCGGCAACGCCTTGAATGAGGCGGTCGAGGATAATCGCGAGGAACACCGTGGCGAAGCCGGCGACGAAACCTTGTCCGACACCCCGGCGTCCGGAAGCCAGGGCGCCGTAGATTTCTTCACCCAGACCGCCGAAACCGACCAGTGTCGCGATGACAACCATCGAGATCGCCAGCATCGTCGTCTGGTTGATGCCCTGGGCGATCGATTTGAGCGCCTGCGGAATCTCGACCTTGACTAGTAGTTGTATGGGGGTCGAGCCAAATGCCGTCCCCGCCTCGCGGACTTCCGTGGGGACGGTCGTGATGCCGAGATAAGTCAGGCGGATCAACGGTGGCAGGGCGAAGATCGTGGTCGAGAGTGCGGCCGCCGGTGAACCGAGCCCAAGCAGCATCAAGGCGGGAATGAGGTAGACGAACGTCGGCAGGGTCTGCATCAGATCCAGGATCGGCCGCAATACGGCTTCAACCGGACGATACTTCGACATCAGGATGCCCAGCGGCAGACCGAGGATGAAACAGACGATGACGCTGAAGATGACGATGACGAACGTCGACATGGTATGTTCCCAAAGCGAAGAACTGGCGATGTAGACAACCATCAAACCCAAAACGACGCCTGTCGTCAGGTTCTTGAGGCGCCAGCCCGCCAGGAAAACGAGAATCACGAAGATGAACCAAGGAATCGCGAGCAGCCACAGCTCAAGGTTGTAGATGACACGCCGGACAAAATCCCGGATGGCTCCGAATATAACGTCGAAGGTCGCGGCGAACCAATCGACGAAACGCTGGATGGTAGCCTCGTAGTTGATTTCAAGGAACTCCGGGATCTCGACGAGCGATTCCCAGAAACCTGAAAGTAAGGTTTCAAACATGTCGTCACTCCTTAACGTAGCTAGAATCGTATTTTTGCTGAATAATTCTTTTAAAGAAAGCGGAGGCAATCCGCCTTTTCCAAAGCGGCGTCGGTAACCGCCGCTTTGGAAAAGGCAGGTGGCCGTGAAGCCACCTGCCTGGCTTCCTTGTGGGAATGTTACTCGAGTGCGGCATCCAGTGCGGCTTCAACATTCGTGACGACATCGTCGTCGTCGATCCAGTCGGTCCAGAGATCACGGTTGTTGTCAAGCCAGTTGATGGCCGCCTCATCGGCGTCAGCATCCTCTTCTTCCATGTATTCGAGGCCTTCCATGGTCAAATCAGCGGATGTCTCATAGTTGCTGAAGAAATCGTAGAGTTCCGGATAGTCGTCGCCGAAACCCTCGGTGACGCAGACGACGACAGGCTGCTCGGGGAGCTGTCCATGCCCGGTATCTGCATCGTATTCATGTTGATCATCCTTGAGCAGGACCATGTCGAAGAGGGCAAGCGGCCATGTCGGCTCCCAATGGTAGCCGACCCAGGCTTCTTCGTCCTCAACGGCGCTTTCCAGCGATTCGTTAAGCGCGGCATCGTTCTCGACGATTTGATAGTCGAATGCTTCGGCCACATCACTGTATTCATCGAGTTCGAACTTGTCTTGATAGAATTGTGTCGCAAAATAGTCCGCGGTCGCCAGATGGATCAGGCCTTCATCCTCTTCGGGATCCCAATCCGGCACACGGTAGTCTTCGAAGAGATGTGCGTAGTCCGGCAGGTCGTGGATGCTCTGCAGGCC
>PULR01000063.1 GCA_003551005.1 Mollicutes bacterium | reverse complement strand
CTCATGGAACAGATGTTCGCGGAATACATCTTTCAATTGCGGGCTGAAGGCAAGACCGTGTTTCTCTCCAGCCATATTCTGAGCGAAGTGGAGAAGCTGTGCGACGTGATGAGCATCATCCGTGAAGGCGAGATTATCGAATCGGGAAAGATCAAGGACCTGCATCATCTGACGCGCACGAATGTAAGAATTGAAAGCCATAAGGAGATACCCAGCCTCAGCAAGCAGAAAGGCGTCCATGAATATGTGTATGCAGATGGCGTCCACACGTTCGAGCTCGATACCGAATACATGGATGAGCTGATCAAATACATCAGCAACTACCCGGTCTCGACCTTCGAGAGCACCCCGCCGAAACTCGAGGACCATTTCATGCGCCACTACCGGAGTGACTCCGGATGACACGTCGCGACTTCAAGGGTCTAGTCACTCTGCTCGCGGCCTCATTCCGCCGTGAGAAGGTCAAGATCGTTCTCTGGGTGCTCGCACTGGCCATTTTCACCGTCGGCGTAGGCTTCGCCTATCCCGAACTTTACCCTGACGCGGAAGCGTTGCGGTCCATGGCTGAAGGCATGAAGAATCCGGCGATGGTCGCCATGTTCGGCCCGGTCTTCGACGTGGAGAACTACACCGTGGCGGTCGCGATGAGCAATCAGATGCTTGTCTTTTCCATGCTGCTGGCCGCGATCATGAGCATCTTCATCGTGACGGGGCTCACCCGTCGCGACGAGGAGGAAGGCATCATCGAACTCATCCAGTCGTTGCCCGTCGGTCGTCTTTCCCAGCCTGTAGCCGCTTTGCTCATCGTCGCCGCGATGAATGTTGCGCTCGGTTTCCTCATCGGCGTGGGGATCTCGATGGTTCCCGGGGACAGCTTCACCTTCGGCGGATCGATGACTTTTGGTCTCGCCGTTGCCGTCAGCGGGATACTCATGGCCTCCCTGAGTTTTTTGGTGTGCCAGCTGTTCGAAAATAACCGCACAGCGATGGCGGTCTCTTTTCTCCTGCTGGGTGCTATGTATGTGCTTCGGGGCATCGGCGATATCTCCGATAACGTACTCGTCTGGCTGATTCCGCTTAACTGGTCCCTGCGGTCACAGGTTTTTATCGAGAACAGCAATCTGTTGAACCTCGCCACGCTCGGCCTCGCGTTCGCGGTTGCGCCGCTGGCGCTCTTTCTCAACGCCAGACGCGACACCGGAACCGGTCTGATGCCTCAGCGGGCGGGGAAAAAAGGTGCCTCCCGCTTCCTCCGGACGCCGGGCGGCATCGTCCTGCGTCTCCTGCGACCCTCCATCCTCGCCTGGATTGTGGTGCTGTTCATCCTGGGCGCGTCTTATGGCTCGATTTTCGGGGATATCGACCTTTTCATCCAGGATCATGAAATCTTCGATGACATGCTGCCGGGTGGAGATTATCCCTTGACCGTCCAGTTCATGACCACCATCATGATGGTGGTCGGCATCACGGCGGGCATCGGTCCCGTCATGTTCCTGTTACGGCTGGCGAGTGAAGAAAAGAGAAATCACACGGAACATATCTATGCGCGTGCCGTCCCGAGAATCCAGATGTTCGCTGCGCATGCCGCGGTTGCGATTGCCGGCGCGGCGGTGATGCTGCTCTTCAGCTCTTTGGGTCTTTATACAGGTGTGTACGCTTCTATGGATGAGCCGTTTGCGATCAGCCTTGTCTTGCAGTCGGCCTTTGCTTATCTGCCGGCGCTGCTTTTCATGGTCTCCCTTGCGGCTTTGGTCGTGGGGTTGCTGCCGCGGATGACCTATATTGTGTGGATTTATTTTGTCTATGCCTTCTTCGCAACCTACATCGGCACTGTCGTGGGACTGCCGGAGTGGATGCAGAACCTCGCGCCCTTCGGTCATGTGGATGCCCTTCCCATCGATGAGTTCCGGATTCTGCCGGCTCTCATCCTGTGCCTGTTGGCCGCCATGCTTTTTACTATCGGCTTTTTAGGATACAAGCGCCGCGACCTCATCGGATGATTCAAGACGCCTATCGCCTGGTGCTTACCATGAGGAGATGTGCATTCACCATATATAAAGGGTGAACAGGACAGACATCATGACCTGCTTGATAGGCGTGAGCCGAAAAGCAGGGGTCTCGTGGCGGGCAGCACAATCATCATGGAGAGTTCTAACGATTGTCAGGACATATCTTGGGATTTTCTTTCAGTCACTACTTCCTTATTCATGCCATGACAAGAACGCTAATAACTTCATAGGAAAAATCTGAATGTATAGGGTTGTTTCTACATATGCGCTGTCGATTCACACCACCAACCGCGTTTTGATGTTTTTTCAGATCGCTTGTTTGCATGATAGAATAATAATAATAAATCCGACGGGCTTGGTTTGATGGCTGAAAGTACTACTGCAAAGCAGCATCCTCTTGCGACCTTTTCCGTGCAGACAAAACGGTGCAAAAGCCTTGCCCTTGTCAAGGATAGAATGACACTGAAGCGCGTTTGATTCCTTTCACCGATTGCAAAGGAGGCAGTCATGAGACCCCTGATTTTCCTAGTAGCCGGCGGTTCGGCCTCGGGCAAGAGCACCGTCGTGCAGAAGATTGTCAGCAAGGCCGGCTTGAAGGATGTGCTGATTCTCAACCACGATGACTACTACCACGACCAAAGTGCCCTCTCGCTCGAACAGCGCAAGCAGACCAACTACGACCATCCCAAGTCATTGGACAACGAATTGCTCTATGCGCATCTGTTCCGTCTGCTCAAGGGGGAGAGCGCCGAGAAGCCAATCTATGATTTTGTGAACTACACCCGCTCGACGCGGACCGAGAAGATACACACCCGCACCGTCATCATCGTCGAAGGGATTCTGATTCTTGAAAACGAACACATTCGCAGCCTCTCCGATATGAACATCTATGTCGAGCTTGATGACGACATTCGCTTCATCCGGCGTCTGAAACGCGACATGGAGGAGCGTGAACGTTCGATGGAGAGCGTCATCGACCAATACATCAAGACAGTCAAGCCCATGTTTCATCGGTTCATCAAACCGACCAAGCGCCATGCCGACGTCATCATTCCCAACGACCGCAGTCACGACATTGCCGTCGACCTCATCGTGACAAAAATCAGACAATATCTCGATGAGAGCAACGCCGCGTCTTGAGCACGGGTCTTTTGACGGCTATGATAGCATCATCGTGAATGGTTCAAGCGGTCGAAAACAGTCGCTACTTGACTGCAGATAGAAAGAACAACAAGTAGAAAAGGTCGCCATGAAAAGCCATGGCGACCTTTTTGTTTGATGTGTTTTCGTGTCAGGAACTTCTTGCTTTCAAAATTCCAGCACAAGCTGTTTATGTGGAGATGGATGTTCAGTGAATGCTTCCAGACGCACAAGTTAATAGAGGGCTGCGTGGCTGTCCGCTCGTTTTTCCACCCCGCATAGGTAGACGCCGTTGTCCAAACGCCAGATAATCATTCCGCGTCCGAACAATGCCTTATTGTCCTCGATCTCCACGGTGTGCCCTTTTTCCCTCAAGGTCTCGATGAACCGTGCGGGCATCTCTCTTTCCACCTTGATGTGGTTGTTTTTGACCCATTGCCATCTCGGCTTATCGAGTGCGGCCTGCGGATTCAATCGTTGATCCAGGATGCTCTGGATGAGCTGCAGGTGACCCTGGGGCTGCATATATCCTCCCATGAGACCGAAAGAACAAACCGGCAGCTCGTCCTTCGTGATGAAACCGGGGATAATGGTATGGTACGAGCGCTTGTTCCCTGCTAACGCGTTGGGGGAGGCGGCATCTGTTGAGAAGTCCTTGCCGCGGTTTTGCATCGTAATGCCGGTGCCGGGAATCGTAATGGCGCTTCCGAAGCCCATGTAGTTGCTTTGAATGAACGAGACCATGTTGCCGTCCTTGTCTGCTGTTGAGAGATAGACGGTCCCGGTGTAGTTTTCCTCGCTGGGTCTGGGTGTTCTTGCCTTCTGCCCGATTTTTTCTGCTAGCTTTTTGAGATGCTGCGGATCGAGCAAGGATTCCACGCTTCGGCGCATATGTTCCAGGTCTGCTATTTCTTCAAGTCCTTCTTCAAAAGCAAGCTTCATGGCTTCGATTTGCTGGTGCATTTCACGCGCTTCAAAGTCGGTGGGGAATGCAAATCCTTTTAGCATCTCAAGCGCCTGGAGGGTGATCAGGCCCTGACCATTGGGGGGGAGTTCATGAATATCATAGCCTCTGTAGTTGATTCGGAGGGGCTCAACCCAGAGCGAACGGTGGGATTGCAGATCATCCAAGGAAAGATACCCGCCGTGTTTTCGGATGAAGGTTGTCATCTGTTCGGCAAGCTCACCCGTGTAGAAACTCTCTCCTTTCGTGCTGGCAATTTTTCGCAGAGTCTTTGCATGGTCCTTGAGGGTGCATATCTCTCCTGCTTGATAGGGTGCACCCTTTTTCGTGAACGTATCGAAAAAAGGCTTGAAGACTTTTCCATTCAACAGTTTTCTGTATTTTTCGAAAGCATGCTTCCAGGCTTCCCCGATGGTTGGACTGATCGGGAATCCCTCTTCAGCAAGCAAGATGGCGGGTTCTAAAACCGTCGTGAAAGCCAGGTTTCCAAAGCGTTTGTTGAGATCCGCCCAGGCTTTCACCGCCCCCGGCGTGGTGATCGGAATCACTCCGAAACGCGGAATTTCCTTCAGCCCTGCTGCTTTCAAGGCCTCGAGCGAGAGTGCGCCCGGAGACTTGCCGCTTCCGTTGAGTCCGTAGAGCTTTCCGTTGAAGTGGACGATAGCGAAGGCGTCCCCGCCGATGCCGTTCGCTGTCGGTTCGACAACGGTGAGACAGGCCGCCGCGGCGATGGCGGCATCGACGGCATTCCCGCCCTGTTTCAACATATCCAGCCCCGCTTGAGCGGCTAACGGCTGAGTGGTGGCGACCACACCGTTCTGAGCGAGAGACAGGGTACGCTTCGATGCATATGGGTATGCGTTGAAATTGTGTTTCATACGATCAGTCCTTTCATCAAAATAATACCAGAAAACTGAACACACAAGTAAAAAAGGGGTCTGTTTCTTCGACCCCTTGATCCGCAGTGTGTGTTCCATTCAGACTGTCGACACGCACTCGGCGCCAGTCCGCTTCAGAAAGCAAACCACTCGTTCGCTCAGAAGGTCACAGGTCTGGCTTGCTTTGAAATCTGATCTTGCCGCCGAGAATGATGAAGAACCAGATGAAGGCGATGCTGATGAGAACGTGAAACAGACCGGCGACATGATTGAAGCCGGTCAGCTCCCAGGAGACTACCTGGCCGATTCCTCGGATGAGCATCGTCACCAGCAGCCCGCCCAGGGAGACATGGTAGAGTAGGAACCAAGGGAAGAAGCTTCGGCCCTTTGTCAACGAAAAGAGCCGCTCCAGCACCAGTGCCGTCAGGAAGAACGTCATCCCCAGCATCAGTGCGTGCGTATGCAGCACCGACAGCTGGGTATACCCCTCAAAATCATAGTGCTTCGTCAGTTCACGGTAGACCACGCCGAAGGCGAGTCCGAGAACCACATAGACAAAGGCAGAGTAATACAGTTTTTTCATGAATCTTCCCCCTCGATTTTTCATAGATGAACGATTCCTAGCATCTTTAATTTCACCGGGGCCCGGCTCTCTTTCCCACGTCGATGAACCTGCCATTCCTATGCAAGCGGGTGGGAAAGCCGGGACTCTTCAAGCTAAGCATACCATTATATGACACGATTCAACAAGTCTGCGCATAACAGACCGCTCTTTAATGAAAGATTGCTATGCTGCAAAACAATGGTTATGCAGTAGAGAATTCTTCGCCACCGCGACTTTTGAAACTATAGTGGGCAATAGCCAGCAGGATAATCACCATGCCCACTGCCTGCACAACATTGAGATAATCGTTGAAAATGAAGATGCCGATCAAGGATGCCGTCACCGGCTCGATCATTGCCACCAGGGAGGCGGTGGTCGGCAATGTCCGGCGGAGACCGTAAAGGTAAAGGGAAAACGACAGTCCCGCCCCCAATGCCCCCAGCAGGATGAACCAGCCGACATCCACGCTGAGAAGCGACTGTGCGGCCTCGATGGGATTGATGGCGATTCCGAGAAGGAGTGAGAACACCAAGAACGCATGCAGCAGCGACACCCCGACATGATTGGTTCTGGATGCAAGGGTGAAGGCGAAAATGAACACGGTGTAGGAGATGCCCGAGAGAATCCCGGAAACTATGCCCGCGAGGCTGATTGCTTGATTATCCAGATTATAAGCTTGCGTCAATAGCACGATGCCTGCGATGACGGCCCCTACATGCAGCCACTTCGAAAGCGTCGATTTCTCGAAACCGCCCAGCAGGGAGATTAGCAGCACGAATGCAGGGGCCGTATACATCAGGGTGATGGCGATCGGAAGCCCGGCCGCTTCAATGCTGAAGAGATAGAAGGTGAAATTCCCCACCACGCCGGCACCGGCGAGCCAGGACCACTTGTTCCACTGAAAGACGCGGCGCAGAGGCATCCGAGCACTCCACGCAAGAAAAAAGGGAAGAGCTAAAAACCCGCGGAAGAACGCAATGATGAAAGGGGAATGGCCATGGTTCATCAGAAAGGTCGAGATCCCGCCGCTGACGGCCCAGAAAAAAGCGGAAAGCATGATCAGAATAATGCCGAAATGGCGCATGAGATCCTCCCCCCTTTCACAGTTTGAGCGAACATAACCCGAGGCAATGGAAACATTCAAAACCAACGGGGTATTTAGGATAGGCATTGATTCATGGGTAGCCATCACAAGCTTGTTGCGACTGGCCTTTATCAGAGTTTCAGGCCCAACATTTCTCATAAATAATGCTAGCTGCATACAGTTGTCAGTGTCTTTATAAGTGTAAATGGTTGGTTGATAAAACGCAATAGAAGCGAACTCAAATTCGCGCTTCTAACGCTTAACTCTCTCTTCACCTAAGACACGTGAAAAACAAAGGCAGATTATTAACAATGCCCCCATCGCCTCTTGAGGTTTAATGAGTGAACCTGAGTCTGTTGATAACTAGACGTTAAGGGTACACATATTTCTAAGTGTGATCGACTACCGGGGATTGCGCATTTTTCGCTTGGCTGTCGTTTTATCTATAAAAGAAGTGAGCTATGAAGCTTTCATAAACGGGTGGAGAGTAAGTAAACAAAGGTGTAAGGTAATACAAAAATTAGTAGTGGAGACCCTTGATTTTGAGATAAGTTTCATGAAAAGAGGCAAATCACTAAAAAATATTCAAAACGTGAAACATTATTCCGTTTATGTTATGGTGCATTGACACATAATTCCACCCGACCGATAATAAAAGCGGTCGGGTAATCTAAGGGGGAACAATCATGCAGAACGCACTGATTAAACTGAGGGAATATTATCCCCACGCACACGCAACAGAAAAGGCGATTGTCCGCTTCATACTCGACAACCCCGAGGAGACCGCCGACCTCACCGTCCATGAACTGGCCAAACGGAGCTACGCTTCGGCATCGACGGCCATCCGGCTATGCAAGCGTCTCGGCTTCAAGGGTTACAAGGACTTCATCCATTCCCTGATTTATGAACTCGCCATGCGCAAAAAGACACCGCAAGAGGACGAAAGCGAGATTACCAAGGGCGACAGCGTCAAGGAGATTGCCGATAAGATTACACGCAAGAATATCCTGTCTTTAGAGGACACGCTGAATCTACTGGATTATGATGTCGTGGATAAGACAGTGGATTTGCTCATGAAGGCAGATAACATCTGCGCCTTCGGCCTCGGTTCATCCTTCAATGTCGCTCGCGATCTGCAGCAGAAGCTTCTGCGCTTGAACAAGCACATTACGATTGCGGAGGATTGGCATGTACAGTGGCTGACAGCAAGGAACATGACCAGTCAGGACTTGGGCATTGCCATCTCCTATTCGGGGAAGACCCAGGAAATCATCCGTTGCCTCGAATCGATGAAAGAAAACCGCGTCCCCACCGTGTCGATCACACGCTATGGGTCTTCAGCTATTGCCGACCTTTGCGATTACAATCTCTTCATCGCTGCTAATGAATCCATCTTCAGAAGTGGCGCCATGTCCTCGAGAATGGCACAGCTGTCTGTCGTTGACATCCTCTATACGACGTATGCCAACAGACAATATGAAACGTCCTTGAAAATGATCGCACGCACTCATATTAGAAAGGAGAAGGACTGATGAAGCTAGACACACTAACCACGGAAACGAGCAACGATAAAACCCGGGATCTGGATTCCATGGACCTCGAAGAAGGTCTGAAAGTCATGAATACTGAAGACGCCGCCGTCGCTAGTGCTGTCAGAGATGAGATTCCCCATATAAAAGCAGCGATTGAAATCATCAAGAACCGTCTTCAATCCGGCGGACGGCTGATCTACATGGGTGCCGGCTCCAGCGGACGCATCGGGTTGATGGATGCAGTGGAATGCCCGCCGACATTCGGCGTTTCACCGGACAAGGTTCAAGGACTGCTCGCAGGAGGGACAAAAGCATTCATGAAGGCTGTTGAAGGCGCGGAAGACAGCCAGACCATGGCACAAGAGGACCTCGAGAACATCGGTTTTTCTCAGAAGGATGTCCTGGTCGGTCTCGCGGCGAGCGGCCGCACTCCCTACGTCGTCGAGGGCATAAAATACGCCAAGCAGAAAGGTGCGGCCACGGTCGCTGTAGCCAACAACAAAGCTTCCGTGATCGGCAGGCACGCTGACATAGCCATCGAACCGGTCACAGGCCCGGAAGTACTCACGGGCTCGACCCGGTTGAAGGCCGGAACGGCTCAGAAGATGGTAGTGAATATGCTCTCCACATTCACAATGGTCGGTCTAGGCAAAGTATTCAAGAACTACATGGTAGATCTGCAGATAACCAATGAGAAACTCAAGCGGCGTTCGGTCGACATTGTCGTCGAAGCAACAGGCGTTGAACACACTGTTGCAGAGCAGACGCTTGAAGAAGCGGAAGGCGCTGTCAAGACCGCTATTGTCATGATTCTTGCCAGCTGCAGCAACCAGGAGGCAAAGAGGCGCCTTGAAGCCGCGGATGGCCACGTCCGCGAAGCAATCTTATAGTTTAGTGTTCTTTGTATGGAGGTGATTTCCGAGCGCAGTAAGGGTTCATCTTTCCTATCACACCACAATAATAAAAAAAGAGGGGAGAATTTTGAATGGCAGTCGACAACAAACAACTCGCACAGACGATTATCGAACAGATCGGCGGCAAGGAGAACATCCGCGCCGCAAGTCCATGCATGACGCGCATCCGGATACGTCTCAAGGACCCCTCGAAAGTAGACCGGGAAGCACTTCAGGAAACCGAGGGTGTCATGGGCGTTCAAGGAGAATCCACACTGCAGGTGGTTGTCGGACCCGGAAAAGCGAAGAAGATCATCGACATCTTTTCCGAGGATTTCGGCATCGAGCTTGAATCCGCCGTCACAGAAGACTGGGAGGAGACCAAGGAAGATATCAAGGGTCGCCAGCAGAAAGGTCCTTTCCGTCGCGGTCTTGAGACGATCGCCAACATTTTCATCCCGCTCATCCCGGCCATCATCGCCGCCGGTATCTTCAGTGGTCTCTCCGATGTCATCTTCGAGACCGGGACAGAAAATGACTTCTGGTTGCTCGTCGCGAATCTCTTCGCCTTGATCGGAACGGGATTTCTCGGCTATTTTGCCATATTCGTCGGCATCAATTCAGCGAGACAGTTCGGGGCCACGCTCGGCCTGGGTGGCATGATTGGCGCGATAACAATCTCGGGTGAGATCGATGAAATCTCGCAGATTCTGGGATTGTTCAACGAAGCGGAGCCGCTCGAATCCATCCTGACGACAGGCAAAGGCGGGATCATCGGGGTCATCATTTCCGTGTACATCCTCGCCAAAGTCGAGAAGTTCGTCCGCAAACGCGTGCCTGATACGCTGGACATCATCCTCACTCCAATCATCAGCATCCTCGTGACGACGTTGATCGTCGTGCTCGGCATCATGCCGCTCACGGGTTTCCTCTCCGATGGGCTCATTGCGTTCCTCCAGCTGTTCATCGGGTCCGAATACACGGTTGTGAATCTCATTTCCGGCTTTATTCTGGCCGCGCTCTTCTTGCCACTGGTGCTGGTGGGCATGCATCATGGTTTGATTCCCATCTATGCTATCCAGCTTGAAGAGCTCGGCGGCGTGCCCTTGTTCCCTGTTCTCGCCATGGCGGGTGCGGGACAGGTCGGTGCGGCACTGGCTATCTATCTGAAAGCCCGCAAGATCAACCATCAGCGCATGAAGTCCGTCATCGCCGGTGCGCTGCCGGCCGGCGTCCTGGGTATTGGCGAACCGCTCATCTACGGTGTGACGCTGCCTCTGGGCAAGCCCTTCATCACCGCGGGGCTCGGAGCCGGTTTCGGAGGCGCCTTTGTCATGGTCGCCGGCGTCACCGCCGGCGCATGGGGACCCTCGGGACTGGTCGCCATCCCGCTCATGCAGGGTGTGCTTGACGGCATGGTCCTGTATGTGATTGGACTGGTCATTTCCTACATTGGCGGATTCATCGTCACGCATTTCCTCGTCCGTGTAAAAGAGCTGGAGAATGTTTGACACACTGGGTTTTTCGGTCTATCTTTCCCATTTTGACCGACAAAAACCCATGCTGAAGACAATGGCGGGAAGTGGATATACGATATTCACTTCCCTCCATCTTCAAGAAGAGTACGAAGCAATTCCGGATTATCCCTCGAACGCCGCCACCATGTGCACCTGGCTGAAAGCGCGGGGCTTCAAGGTGATTGCCGATATTTCCAAGCGGACGTTTGACTATCTGAATACCGATTTTCCCGCCATGGTCGATACCTTGCAGCTCGATGCCGTACGCCCCGATTTCGGCTTTGATGACGAGGAGATTCTCGCCATGAACGAGAAGGTTCCCGTTGTTTTGAATGCCACGATTGTAAACCAGGAACTAATTGAACGTCTTCAAGGCGAAGTCTGGGCGCTGCACAATTTCTATCCACGGCCGGAGACGGGACTGGATGAAACGCTGTTCAACTCGCTCAACAATAGATTGAACCATCTGGGCGTCTCAACCATGGCTTTCATCCCCGGAGACGACTTGAAACGGGGCCCGATACACGAAGGGCTGCCCACCCTTGAACACCATCGGTCCCTTCCCCCTTACGCATCTTTTATCGAGCTTCTGCACCGCTACAACGTTGCCTCGGTGATGATCGGCGATGCGACGCTATCCGATCATCAGCGTCAATTGATTGAAGCGACCATGCACGATGGAATCATCCGCATCCCGGTCGCATTCGTTTCCGATTATGAATATTTATATGAGACCACCTTTACCATCCGCCCCGATTCCCCGGCGTCACTGCTTCGGTTGAAAGAGTCCCGGATGTATGCAAGCGCAGGGGAGACCATCGAGCCCTGCCACACGACAACCCGCGAAGCCGGCGCGATCACCATCGACAATAAGCGCTACAAACGCTATTCTGGCGAGATTCAGATCATCAAGCGAGACAAGCCTCAGGATGAACGTGTCAATGTCATCGGGACTGTCGATGAGAAGTATCGCGGGATGCTGGAAAGTCTGGCGAACGGCAAGAAGATACGCTTTATCAAGCTTTGAACGAGAGGCGGGAAATGATGACATCGACATTGTATGCCCCGGTAGACGGCGTAGTGAAGAAAATGGAAAACGTTCCCGATCAAGTATTCGCGGATAAAATGATGGGGGACGGTGCGGCCATCGAACCCGAGACCTTCCTTTTCCGCGCGCCATGCGCGGGAGAGATCATGCATGTATTCCCAAGCAAGCACGCGGTCTCGTTTAGAAATGAGGAAGGCCTCGAAATCATGATTCACATCGGACTCGATACAGTCTACCTCAAAGGGAAGGGATTTAAATCCTTTGTTGCCGAAGGCGATCGCGTGCAGACAGGAGACCCCCTGATCAAAGTCAATCCCAAAAAAGTTCAGAAGCACGACAAGCCCCTCATCACACCGATTGTCATCACCAACATGGATAGAGTCAAGCAACTATCCTTGCGTGAGGGAAGAAAAGCTTCTGGTGAAGCGATGTTGGAACTTGTGATCCATGAGGAAATATAGCCCCCCTTACATACCCCTTTTCATTGAGCCCGGACGGACGTTCGGGTTCTTCTTTTTATGGAATTATTCAACAATCCATGCTCTTCTACTTATCGTCCTCTGTTGGAAATCAGAGTTTTACTAGCTAACCAATCCACAGCTTTACAAACCGCGCAGATTATTGAGGCATGTTAGAATGCATTCTTTAACTATCTTCAACAGATACTCGCATCTGGAGTTGGGTGGTGCTGCTCACGACCACAGGACGGAAGATTTCCCGGTTGGTTGGAAGATACATGGTGATACGCGATCCCAGAAACTTTCTAAACGTGATAGACAACCCATGCGAGACACGCAAGTAAAGCGGATTTTGAAAATCCAAAATGACTTGATGTAATAAAAGTATAATTGAAAGCTTTGTCCTTAGGTTTTTACAGTTGTCGACGAAGATTACTACCAAACAATCCAGAGGGGAATCTGCAGTGAGTAATAACCGGGAGAGTCAAAATGCTTGGGGCGTTTTGTTCACGATTCTGACACTCGGCCTGGGCGGACTCATTCTCCGCTCCAAACAGAAGAACCGGGACCATCCATCGGTGGCATTGATATCAAACGCTTCACTCACCTATGAAAAGTGTTACCGGTCTCACCCGCATGGTTCTGCGCCCCGCAGTCTGGATTCGCTTGATCCAGTCAAGGGGTGCAGTTTTTTATACTTGGAAAAAACTTATTTAAAGATTTTTTTGTGAAGGGAATCGCCCACGACGACAAAAGACACAAAAAATGACGCAGCTAGAAGCCGCGTCATTGTCAGGGTTCGACGGGGTGTTAATTCTCAACATATTGCGGCAGGGTGACGACGGTCTTTTTGATGTCATAGACGAAGACCTCCGTGGATCAATCGACCATGAGCAGCGCATAGCGGTTCATGGTCTCGTCTAGGTCCTTTATGACCTTTAAGGGATACCCGACACTCTTCACGGTCTCGAAGAGGTCGACCCCCAGTGCTTCGGGCGTGGGCCGGGCGCTCTCTTTGTGACGACATAAGTCCTTCCTTCCTGCACACTCCTCGCATCGATAGCAGATGGTGGCCGGCAGCACAATGACCTTGGGATGACCCTCGAAGAACAGACGTTTCTCCAGCTCGATCAGGCGCCGGTCGATATCCTGGAATACCTCCGGGTCGTCATCCCGATGATGCGCCTTCATTTCAAAGCGAATCAGAATCGCCGCATGATACTCGGAGAAGAACCGTTCACATTCTTCAATCGCGGGGACATGCGGCGGGCAGACGGCCTTCTTCCCGTATGAAGGACAACTTTCGACACACAGGAAACGCACCCACTGCCTGACGGCGATCGCTTCCGGCGCGACCCAGCGGAAATCCTTGAAACCATATTCGACAAGTAGGGATTCAATCGGTTCTTTTCTCATCGCACAGCTCCCTTCAGTACACGCTACGCACCATGCATGCTCAATTTAATCCAAACAAGCAAGTGTTTTAAAGCTCTCTTTTGAGTCGTAAAGGTCCATTGCCGGGCATCCACCCTCTAATCCGTCAAACCAGAATGACTGTTAGTTCAGTATACCATAGGATTTTCAACTTTGACGAGTGCGGGAAGCCGGCCTCCTCTCTCCCGTCTCGTTTCCCAGGGTGAACGCCTTCAAGAGCACTGTCTTGTACACTGATGGACGTTGTGCAGTAGATTTTCAGTAAGATCCCCAAGAAGGGATGGGTCTATCTCGCAGATATCGGTCCAGTGGGGATTTCAATAGTGAAGAACACAAACTTGTGTTGTTAAGGGTTAATAGATTTCTTTCAATTCAGCTGTAATATCTTCTTGTTTTTCGTATTTGTAGCTGTTGAGCAGACCACGAGTGGAATCATATTCAGCTTTTCATGCTAGAGAAGCAGCATACATGAATCCAACGAGCACATATGAAAAGGAGTAATCCCGCGCGGGTTACTCCTTTTTGATTGTCGGCGACCGTGTCGATTGTCAAAGTGATTAGTAACGGTCCATAACATTTTTTTATCAGGACATGGTGATGCTTAATGTTCTATCTCCGGCTCTCTGTATTTCTGGGCCAGATAAACCGCGAGCCCGATGATCACGCCGTAGACGATGCCGGCGAGGAATCCAAGGAGGTCTTCGAAACCGGTGGTGCTGAAGAAGGCGAAGGAGATGACGGTTCCCAGAATGAGCCCCTTCGCAAGCATGACATTGCGCGAAGCGTTTCCTGTCATGCCGATCGCCAGGCCCATGACGACCCGGTTGAACCAGAACGCGAAGAAGAAGCCGCCGGTGGCATCCGGATTGCGTGTGGAAGCACCGATGATGCAGAAAACCCCTAAAATAGCTCCACTCACTAAACCTGCAAGGATCCGGCTTTTCATGAATCATCACCCTTTCGTAGAATCTAAACGAGAAAAGCGCAGCCGAATGGTTCGCGATGTTTGCAATCCTTATTGTGCCTTAAGAGTGATGCGCATACAATTTATATGCAACGCGTGTTTATAAAATATTGACTGTTACCTTTATTATTCATTGCCAAGCTATTGAGATGTCTAACATGCAATGACTTCACTATAGATATTGCGGCAAACATCGCCTTCGGCTTGAAAGGGGAAAGCAGAAGATTCAAGAAAAAGCGTGTCGATGAGATGCTTGAGCTCGTGAAACTGAGGGACAAACGACACAGCTACCCGCATGAACTATCCGGAGGTCAGCAGCAACGCGTCGCCCTCGCCCGGGCGCTCGCCCCCAGCCCGGATCTCATATTGCTTGATGAACCCTTCAGTAATTTCGACGCAAATCTGAAACGTTCCATCCGCAAAGAACTTCGCACAAGCATTCAATCACGAAATATGACCGCTGTTTTTGTCACTCATGATTATCAGGACGCCATAGACATGGCCGACCGCATTGTCTATCTTGAAAACGGGAGAATCGTGGATGAGGAAAGCATGTAAAAGACGGGGACACCACCCAACCCTGAAACGTCTATCCGGAAGGAATGCAACGGGTGAAAAGGGGAATGCATGACATAACCGAAGCTCCCCCTCAGTGAACTGCCACTTTTGCATGGAGGGATAGTGTCCAAGTTCACGGGCGCAGTAAAAAAGCGGTTCACACTGTTTTCATCAAGGTGTGAACCGCTTTGCTTATGGGTGATTGTCCGTTCACGATCTGTGCAGAGTCTTGTGGTTCACTCAAGGATGTTCTTGATTTCTTCGGTGATGAATGCTGTCTTTTCGAGATGGATGTAATGGCCTGCCCCCAGAATGTGGTAGGTTCCATTCGTTGCTTCTGCGTATGCCGTTAAGCTTTCCTGCCAGTATTCATCCTCATTCTCACCCGCAATGAACACATGGAAGGGGATATCGGGCTTTCCTTTTTCAGCGACCGTCTGTGCGTTATCCGAGAGGCTATCCAGTTCATTCTTCATGCTTTCGGTCTGCACGCGGCGAAAGAAAATGGTGCGTGCAATTTCCGCGTCCGCTTCACTCAAAAGTCCCTTTTCCATTGCCGGGAAGCTGTTTTCAAAGACATCAGGCCCGCGTCTGACAAGTCCGGTGCTCATCAGAAAATCGATCAGCAAGGAGAATGAAGGCTCTTCATCCCGTTGCTTATGATATTCCGGGACTAAAGGGTCCAGCCCGACAATCGCTTCAATCTCCTCCGGATACTGATTGGCCCAGTGCAACGCCTCGATACCGGCCATGGAGTGTGGCAGAAGGACATAGGGCGGGGCTTCTCCAGAAAGATTGAGCGCGGCGCGCGTGTCATCCAGAACGGTGTCAATGTCTCTTGCACGGGAGGAAATATCGCTCCACCCGTAGCCGGCCCGCTCGACAACAACAATACGGTAGTCGTCGGATAATTCTTCGTAGAGCGGCTTGAAATCATAGAGCGGGGAACTGGTGCCCAGCCCTGACATGAACACCAGCGTCGGTTCGCCTTCCCCTTCAGCGTAAACATGCAGCCGATCGCTCTCATCATTCACATCGACTAATGTCCCCGGCGGCGGGAAGTCTGCCTTTTCCTCTGCCACAAGGTCCCGATGTTCAAGATAACTGCCCAGAACCACGAACCCGATCACACCGACCAACACCAGCGGCACGCCGATCATCAACCATTTGAAGACCTTTCCTTTCATAGGCTGTATCCCCCGTTCAAGCGCCCTTCAAGCGCACAGATGTCTATAGTATATAATCAAATACCAGGGGTTGCAACTTTTTATGCGGAGCAGCATCCCAACTTGTCTGCTTCCCCGCGCTAGCCGACGAGCGAGGGACCACGCTGAGCGCTCCTCATCATGAAATAAGTCAAAGGCGGATCTCTGCCGTGCCATCAGGGATAGAGGCATGGAATCATGGGTGTAGGCGTTGCATTCCTCTCTTCGCCCGGAGAGTATGTTATACTGATAATAGTAGAAAACGAGGTGATTGGATGGCTAAAAGACTAAAGGTTACCGTTGATGGGTCGGCTGTCGATTCCGAGGCGTCGTTTCATGCGTATATGCGTGAGGCGCTTACCGATCTTGAGTATGAAGGGGACGACCTCAAGGCGCTTGAGGATGTCTTGCTGAGCGCCGAGGGTCCCGTACGGCTCATCATCAAGAACCACGATGACTTGATCGCCTCGCTCGGCGATTATGCACAGCGACTGGATGTGCTCTTGCATGAAATCGCTGTGGCGAATCCGAACTTCTCCTTCAAATACAAATGATTAGAAAGTACCCGGGGTGAAGCGGGAAGCGGTTGTTAACGGGAAATACAGCCTACCGTTGCAATCAGTAAGGAGGATTCCATGCCGGTTTTCGACAAAGAAGCCAGACAATACGACGATTTTTTCCAGACGCCGCTCGGACAGTTCGTGGATGAGGTAGAGAAACGCGGATTGTTTGAAGATTTCGCTGTGCAAGAAGACATGCGAATCCTGGAGATCGGCGCCGGCACCGGCACGCTCACGCTTGAACTCGCTCAGAGGGGTGCACGTGTGACGGCGGTCGATATCTCCCCTGAAATGCTCAAGGTCGCCCAGCAGAAAGCGGCCCGCACAGGACGGGACATCACCTTCGAGGTGATGGACGCCCATGCACTGGATTTTTCCGATGCCACCTTTGACGTCGTCATCTCCATGGCCACGCTGGAATTTTTCTCCTCCCCGCAAAAGGCCTACGAGGAGATGAAACGGGTCGTGAAGCAGGACGGCAGGGTCATCATCGGCACCATCAATAAAGACAGCGACTGGGGCGCGCTTTACCAATCCGAGACTTTCAAGGACACGGTCTTCGCCCACGCCGGTTTCAAGAACGCCGCCGAGCTCGAGGCGTTGGACCCCGGGAATCTCGAAACCCTGAGGCACTGCCTCTTCACGCCTCCGCAGAGTCAGGAGGAGCACCTGACACACGAGAGGGAGGCCGCCCTCGCAGCCTCGAATGCGGAAGGAGGATTCCTGTGGGCGCATTTTCGCAAGCCAGCATGACGTGTGAAGTCCGCTTTCACCCGTTCGGTGTTGAGGATGTCGATGCCGCCGTCGATGAAGCGCTCGAGCTGATCGGGTCTTTTGATCTGAAGATGGACACCGGACCGCTCTCCACCGTCGTCAAAGGCACGCCGGCGGAAGTCTTCGCGATGCTCAAGACGCTTTATGAACGCATGGAAACGCGGCATGCATTCACGCTTGATGTGACGCTAAGCAACTATTGCAGGTAATGGTTTTGCCGTTTCCTGTCCGTCATATCCTGCCGTTCTCCCTTCATTCGGTCGCTAAGTTGGACATGTCACGAGTTCGGAAGGCTCTCCCGATTGGCCCCGCAAATTATCGGGATTAACGAAGATGGGCAAGCCGAAAGCTTGTCCTTTTTCAATAGCTACACAAGTTGCATTTCAGTTGGCGTTTCACAAGTGCTGTTGCTATAATAAAAAAAATGAAAACCTTAATTGGGGTTTGCTTTCATCAACAGGAACTTCCTCACCATCTAGTATTTGAGTTTCCTTGAAGGGACATCGATGATTACCCCATCTCAAGGAGGGAACCAAGGAATGCGTCTTCCTGTTTCCAAACGAATTCCGAATTGGATTGCTCTTATTTATCGTCACCGTTTTCTGGTTTCTTTAGTCACCGTTATCCTGATTAGCGTTTTGGTCTATATTCTGGCAAACGCTGCTCAGAATGTCCGTTACCTTTATGGTTATGTGGTATTCCTCCCGCTGGTGATTTCCGGATTAGCACTAGGTGTAAGATGGGGGGCTTTCATGGGAGCATTAGCCGGGGTGATGCTGGCTCCGCTTCTGGCTATCATCGACCCACTGGACGGAACATTCGTGATGGTTGTGGACGCCATCCTGCGGCTTGTCCTATTTGCCGGAGTCGGTGCGTTCAGTGGTTACGTCGCAACAAGGCTTCGCGCTTCGTCACGGACCATTCATCAACTCAGGACGAGGAACCAGCTGACCGATATTCCCGACATCAATGCCTTGAGGTTTTTCACGCCTAAAATAAATCACACGTATACGTTAACGAGCGTGTTGATCGGCAACAAGCAATCCATCGTCGACATGCTCGGCATCGGAGTGTATCGGGATTTGTTGCGCAAGCTGTATGATGTCCTTATCGATAATCTTGGCAAGAAGGGTTTCGTGGTGCAGTCGGATTCGGATAAGTTCTGGATTGCCATGCCCTCAAGTGGATTGGAAAAGGATGTAGAGGACCTACAAGCAGTGTTGGACAATGAATGGGATGTTCACGGCATACCGCTCTATGTGGCTATCCATCTGGGGGCTGAAGCGAAGACCCCGAGTGAGTCGCGATTCTATGCCACGGATTTCAATACGCCAACCGCCCGCAGCAACATCGCCTTCAAGCTGCGCACCTTCTATATCATACGGGACCTAGAACTTGATAAGCAGCAGGAGGATTATGAACTGCTCTCCGGATTTTCTAGCGCCCTTGAGAATGACGAGCTTTATATTACCTTCCAGCCGCAGCTCAGTCCGGAAGGCGCCACTTTGGTCGGTTTGGAGGCGCTCGTACGCTGGCAGCATCCTGAAAAAGGAAAAATTTCACCGGGACGTTTCATCCCCCTGATTGAAAAAACCGAATTGATACACACATTCACCGAGTGGCTATTGCAAAGAGTCTTGACAGTGATCGACGCTTTCCCGAATCAGTGGGATGATGTGTACTTTTCCATCAATGTATCCGCAAAAAATATTTATGACGGAAAGTTTCTCGAACGTCTGCCCAAAGCGCTCGAGACAAAAGGCATCGCCCCTTCACGCCTCAAGGTCGAGCTTACTGAAACCGCGTTGATGCAGAATCCGGAGGCCGCCAAACGGCAGCTTTCGACGTTGCAGTCGCACGGTATAGGCACCGCGATCGATGATTTCGGCAAGGGCCATTCTTCGCTTTATTACCTGGGAGCATTCGAGGCGGATACACTGAAAGTCGATCAGCATTTCATCTGGAAGATGATGGATGATGAACGGGTTTATTCCATCGTGCGCGCGGCGGTGCGTCTGGCCAAGGACCTGGGCATGAGGGTGGTTGCTGAGGGTGTCGAAGACGAAACCATGTTGCAGACGGTCGATGAACTTGGCTTTGATGGGGTTCAGGGCTATTATTTCGCGAAACCTATGGAGTTCAGAGCCTTGAAACATTGGCTGCGCAGTCAAGCTTCCCCCCAACTTATGGATGCCGAGTCGTATCTTCGCGGCGAGATGTGAATCCGGCCACGCTCTAGGCATGGTTCATTTCATTCAACGTTACGTGAGTAGACCGCTAATCAGCGCCTTTTGTTGTGACGAAACGGACTGACATCCAATCACGACCGGGAGAACGAATTCGTCTGCCTGCGCGTTTGCCATCCGCGTATTTTTGTTCCTCAAAGTTGCTAATGGTTTTCTGAAGGAATTTCCTAATAAGCTGGGCGTTCGCATGCAAGCGGGGGCTCAGCTTTTTAATAGGGATACTCAGTGCATAGCTAGAGAGGGAAATCCGCCATCGGATGCTGTAATCTGTCTTATTCCATCCCTGGGTCCGGGAGTGTTTGAACTTTTTCGATATTTCGTTTATACTTTAATGATTAACTGTCTGTAATTCTTCCACGGGGGAGTGGGAGCTATGGAGACTACCGCGCTATTGGAGATTGTCACAGCCTTTTTCTTTGCCGGAGCGCTAGTCATGTGGGGCGTAGTGTTTTATTACTATCGTCAATCCCGACGACGCTATCTGAGTGAATGGCTGATCACGTGGACGTTGCTGCTGTTTTCCTATGGGGCTTTCTACCTGGCGCTTGCTACAGAGAATTCGGTATTCGGATATCTGTTCTCGCTCGGCATCATCGCCGCTGGTTACTTCTTTCAAAAAGGGGTATACGCCTACGGTGAAAAGTCTTTCCTTAGAATCTGGAGTGGAGTCCTGTTTGCTTTCTTTGTCCTTGTCTTCATCCACCCGCTGTTTGATTATCCCCTTTCCATCTTTGCATCGATGGTCTTCACCTTCTCGGCGTTCTTCTTCGGTGTTTCGGGGGTGGAACTGCTCAGGGGGTTTGAAGGCGGGATGCGCGCCGTCGGTGTGTTCCATCTCCTCTACGCTGTGTATTTGGCATTCTTTCCCCTCATTGTATCTTCTCCGCTCTACATTCCCTATGGGTTGAGCCTCACCGCGACCCTGGGTCTCGGGGTGAGTGTGAGCATGCTCTATATGCATTTCGTCAGGGAAAACCATAAAGAGCAGCTGGAAAAGCAACGCTTGCAGTATCTCAGCTTCCACGACCGTCTGACCGGATTGAAGAACCGGGCGTATCTTGAAGAATACATCCAGCCTGCCTACGAAGATTACGAGCAAGCCTGCACGGTGATGTTCATCGATCTGAACAATCTCAAGGAGATCAACGACACGTATGGCCATCGTGTGGGAGACCAGCTTTTGGCAAGGACTGCGGAAATCCTCAACAGTCTGCTCGAAGAAGGCGATCTTCTCGTCCGCTATGGCGGCGACGAATTCGTCCTTGTCCGGCCGCATGCACAGAAGGAAGCGAACGATGCCTTTCTCGAGCAGCTCTCCCGGTACTCCTCGGAAATAGGCGAGGACCCAGCCCCCTTCTCGTTCGCCGTGGGCGTGGCGATCCGGGAGAAAGGAGAACCGCTGCCGGCTTTGATCGAGATGGCCGAGAGGGGCATGTACCAGCAGAAAGATGATCGTTCACGAATTGGCAGCCAAAATTACGCTGTGTGAGCTCCCATGCCTCCTTTACAGGAGCGCTTGCGGGGAAGACTCGAAAGCACTTCCGCAAAGGTAGGTGGGTCAGCGAAGAAAGATCCCCTCAATCCACACCCCCTCAACCGTCATGCGCTGAGGGGGTGTGGATTTTTTTATGAGCGTTGTTTGTAGCAGGGAAAACAAACGGACAGCACATATATGTTTTTTGCGGTTCACACAGAAAGTATGATAAACTATTCTCCTATATTTATTCTTACCACTGGTCGCAGCAACCCCCCGGGGGAACCATGCAGGCATCATCAAACGCTGGTTGCCGCGTGTCTAGGTGGTGCGAAGCGCAGGTCCTGAAGCAAGGGCCGATAGGTGCTTTTCAGCGGGTGTCTCGTCTACGGGCCCTGGCGCAAAGGAGAATGTTCATGTCACACTTCTGGTTTCAACGGTTGCTGGATTCCATGGATGAATGGGTGTTTGTCTATGATGCCGAAGGAAACATGGTCTATGCGAATGACCATGTTTTTCATCAGGGCGATTCCAGCGGGGAGCCGGCGCGGCCACTCTCATCCCCCGTAGATGCGGACCGCCTGCAAAAGCAGCACGTCAAAGACCGCATCCGGCAGGTGTTCGAATCGGCCACGTCAATCCAGGAAGAGTATCAGACCGACGCCGGTCATTGGTTTGAAGCGACTCTGACCCCTCTCGCGAACGAGGAACAGACCGTCGAGTGGGTCGTGGAGCGGATTTGCGACATTTCCAGGCGCAAGCAGGACGAGCACGCCCTCAAGCAATCGTTGTCGAAATATCGGGCGCTGATTGAACAAACCATGGACGGCGTGTATCTTCACGACCTGAACGGGCGTATTGTGGAAGTCAATCAAGAGGCGATTGTACAGAGTGGCTTTTCCGAGAGCGAACTCTTAGAGCGCAGCGTCCTTGATCTGCACCCGCAAACTTCACCCGTCAACCAACAAAGAGAAGCTATTTTGAAGCAGTGGCGAACCTGGAAAACCGGGGAGACCAAGACCCTCGAAGCCGAACATCAGCGGAAGCATGGCGACGTATTTCCAGTAGAGATTCGGGCCAAGAAGGTCGTCATTGACAACCGGGACTTCATACTGTCACTGGCACGAGATATCACCCAGCGCAAACAAATGGAAGCCGACTTGAAACGATCCGAAGAGAAATACCGGGCCCTAATCGAACAATCCATGGATGCGGTCTATCTGCACGACCTCGATGGCAGCATCCTGGAAGTCAACCGGGAGGCCGCCCGGCAGACAGGGTACTCGAAAACGGAATTGACGGCGCGCACGGTCTTCGATCTGCACCCGGAGTCCTCAACGGCGAACCCCGAACCGTCCAAGATCAAAGAATACTGGCGACAATGGTCGCTCGGTGATTCACATACCATCGAGACTGAATATCGCCGCAAGGATGGCACAGTGTTCCCGGTGGAGGTCCGCAAAGGGAAGGTTTCCTTTTACAACCAGGACTACATTCTCGGCTTGGTCACGGATATCACCCATCGCAAGCGAATGGAGAAGAAAATCCGCCATATGAGCACGCATGATTTCCTGACCGGGCTGCCGAACCGACGCTATTTCGAAGAGACCATCGACCAACTCGACACACCGACTCAGCTGCCCTTGAGTCTGGTGATGGTCGATGTGAACGGCCTCAAGCTCGCGAACGATACCTACGGTCATGCCACCGGTGATGAGATGCTCAAGCGGACGGCCGAGATTCTGAAGGCATGTTCCCGTGAGCGGGATATTGTCGTGCGCTGGGGCGGGGATGAATTCATCGTGCTGCTTCCCGGGACAACGCTGGAAGTGACTCAGGCTCTTTGTCAGCGTTTGAAGACACGGGGAGAAAAAGTCTACGTCGAAAACCTTCCGCTATCTCTGGCGGTCGGTTATGCGAGCAAGGAAACTACTGAACAGACGCTCTCCGATGTATTGAAAATGGCCGAGGATACCATGTACACGCATAAAATGACGGAAAGCCGCAGTTCGAAGAGTGAAACCCTCAACACCATCGTCGGCGCGCTTGGGGAAATCAGTCCCGAGACGTCGAGACACATCCGCGACATGCAGGAGGCGGCCAGAGGAATTGCGGAAAAGCTGGCGCTTCCCGATGTCGAGCTCAACCGTCTGGACATCCTCGTGCGTCTGCATGATATTGGTAAAATCAATATCCCGAGTCATGTTCTAGAGAAAGCCGATCCTCTAAGTGAAGAGGAGTGGGAGATGATCAAGAAACATCCCGTCATCGGCTACCGCATCGCGCTGGCGAGCGAAGAATTCTCCCATGTCGCCCAAGGCATCCTCGCCCACCATGAGCACTGGGACGGCAACGGCTATCCCAGAGGCCTCCGCGGGAAGGATATCCCCCTGCTGGCCAGGATTGTCGCCATCGCCGATGCCTACGACGTCATGAGCTACGGACGGCCCTACAAGCGGGCGATGAGCGAACAGGCGATCAAAGAAGAGTTCAGGCGGTGTGCCGGCATCCAGTTCGACCCGGATCTTGTCGAGGTCTTCTTGTCGACGTTCGATGCATGAGTTCCGGTAATTCCTATGTCTGCGTGCGTGCGATCGATGGTCCGTATCCTCTGATTGGAGTTTTACCGTAGAAATCAGGAGAGGCGGACCATTTTGCTTCTGAAAGGTGTTTTATGTGTGTCGTTTTCAATATGTTGAATATTTTTAACAGGCCTATTTCATTTCGGTAAGGAAATGGGTAAAATCCAAGGGACAGCACGTTCACATTGGAGGCTCTTCCATGATTGCCAAACTAATATTGAAACCATGATTGGCTTTAACTCTGATGTTTCTGATTTTGTTTTCGATGGCGTTTTATTTGATGACCCCAGAAGCATATACAACGGTTATCTAGCCATCCTGCAAAGTCCGAGCATCCTGATCAGCGACTATTTGGAAATCGGCAGTCTAGGGCGACGCTTTTAATGTCTCGACCATTCTATTGATCAACGTCATCATGATCAGTTTTCTGAAGATGAATATGTCCGGTCTGGTCTTCGCCGGCATCATGACTATTGCCGGCTTTTCGTTCTTCGGCAAGAACATCTTCAATACCATCCCCATCTATGTCGGCATCTATCTGTTTACGAGATTGCAGAAGCTCGATTTCAAGTCGTTCATGATTGTTGTGCTGTTCTCGACCGGAATTTCACCGATTGTCAGCTTCATGATCTTCGGCATTGTTCGGGGGCGGAGTGGTTCTCGCTCGCTTCCTCTTGGAATTATGCAATCGGTATTCCAGTTGGTATTGTCGTCGGTTTGGACACGGGGTTTGTGCTGCCGGCGCTGGGCGCCCATACCCAGCGTTTCCACAAAGGCTACAACCTCTACAACATCGGCTTCGCGCTGGGCGTTCTCTCTATGGGGTTTTCGGCGCTGCTTAGAAGCTTTGATGCTGCTGACGGTCCTGCTATCGATTATCTTCATCTTGATCGCCTACATCAACGACGCGCAGGTGCACAGAAAACATCTGATGCTGATGCGCTCGACCGGAAGGCTGGTCTCGGATTTCATTCGTGATTACGGACGTAGCGTGTCCTTGCTGAATGTCGGTATCACGGGCATCTTGTGCGCGGCCGTGTTGACCGTGCTACAGTTTGAGATCAACGGCCCTGTCAGGGGCGCGATTCTGACGGTGATGGGGTTCGGTGCGTTCGGCAAGCATCCTCGCAATACGATTCCGGTCATGGTCGGCGCCTATCTCGCCGTGATGCTGACCGACCATACGTTTCACGGCATCGGGATGATGATCGCTGTGCTGTTTGTGTCGGCCGTCTCTTTCATCGCCGGGCGCTATGGTGTTTTGGCGGATGCACTGGCGGGATTCATCCATGTCGTTATCACCCCTTGGCCCTTGTGTTCCAGGAAGGTGGGTTCAACCTTTATAAAAACAGCTTCGCCGCCGGCTTTGTAGCAGCATTGATGATACCGTTCTTCGAAGCGCTCTCGAAGAACGGGGAAGAAGGAGGTTAGACCATGACCCGACAGGAGATCCGCATTCAGACGAGAATTATTCATGAACTCAGTTGCTTCATGATGATGAATGGGCAGGATGCATTCTCCATCTCCGTGGAGAAACAGCAGGGCAGGACGCATTTTGTCCTGCGGTTGGGAAGTATCGAGGCTCCGCTTTTGGAACGGATAAAAGAGAAAGTGAATCAACCGCGTGAAATTGAGGTGGAGACCTACGGCTGGGAGCTCGTGGGCGATCACGATACCAAAAGCGAGTTCAAGATCCTCGGGCTGCTGGTCGACTACATGAGGGTTGAATGCACCGAGGATGCTGTTGTTTGACGTTCATTCGCAAAAACCTCTATAGAAGATGATCCCTCTGCGCGGGCAGGGCACAGACCGGAATTATTCTTTGCTGCACATGAGCAGCTTCTCATTCGCTCAGCAATGAGGTTGACTTGTTTTTCAAAGTGTCCAGGGTGCTTTGGAGCTGTTTCTACTGTGCCTGATGCTTCTCGGGTTAAAACCCTGCTAGATTATGGACTACCCGGTTGATTTTCACTCTAACACGCTCAACGGTTACACTGTTTGTTTCTTTGGGGACGAAGCGGACTGTTTAAAGATGTGGGCAAGCCCGTCTCTTTCTGACACCGACTTTGGTGTGTCTGCATTGGGACACTACCTGATACCATGGATGCAAAGCTAATAATAAAGCCCTCCATAAAGATGAGGGCTTTGTCTTATTCAACGGGCCGCAGTCTAAAGTCCAATCAGGAAATATAAGCGTTTTTAAGTGAAGACAGTATCACGCCATGCCGATTAATCTTCACTCCTCTGTCTCAATGATGGAGATGAAATGGGCCGTGAGCTCGGGGTCGAACTGCTTCCCGGCGGAATGCTTGAATTCCTGGATAATCTCTTCTTTTGACATGGCTTTTTTATAGGGCCGCCCGTTCAACATCACCTCATAAGCGTCCACAATTGCACAAATTCGTGATAGAAGCGGGATTTCGTCTCCTTTGAGACCTTGTGGGTAACCGGACCCATCCCAGTGCTCATGATGTGCGAGAATTTCGGCCGCCACGTGTGAAAAATCTTCTGTGGCGGTGGCGATGCGATACCCGGTCTCCGGGTGTTTTTTCATCAGTTGCCACTCTTCGTCGGTCAGCGGGCCCTGTTTTGTGAGGATTTTCTCAGGAAGATTGATTTTTCCGATATCATGCAGGTTGATGAGCAGTCTTAGCTGGTCGAGCTGGAATTCGGTGAGGCCGATTTTCCGACTGAGTTTCACCCCGTAGGCTTCCATCCGCTCCGTGTGTTCGTGGGTCTCGAAGCTCTTCTCGCTGAGGGCGTTCAAGAAGGATAGCACCACTGCATTCTTGTGGCTTTGGGTCTTGGATAGTTTCTGTTTGTACATCCGGTCTTCGGCGAGATTGAGGACATCGCTCAGCTTGTGGGTTTTCCTGGTTTTCGATGCTGTACCCAACGCGATGGAAAGCGGTAGGGCATGGCTGCTCGCGGTACGTGCGTTGGACCGGATCCGTTCACTAATTTTTTTTAGCGCCTGCTCCTGTGTAGCCGGCAGGAGAATGACGAATTCATCGCCCCCCCAGCGGGCGATGATGTCCTCTTGGCGGCAGGATTCTCTCAACACATCAGCGGCCATCTGCAGCATCTCGTCTCCGACTTGATGGCCATAGGAGTCGTTGATCAGCTTCAGTCCGTTGATATCGAGCATGATGACGCCCAGGGGGAGCTGTCTGCTTGTATCCAACCTTTTCATCTCGGTCTCTAGGAACGAACGATTGTAAAGGCCGGTGAGACTGTCGTGGTAACTTTTGTGGCGGAGTTCAGCCTCGGCGGATTTCCGGCGGGTAATGTCCACGGCATTGATGAGCAGAGAGGATTGGTCGTTGAACTGGATGCGGGAGATGCTGATTTCACAACTTCTCTTTGACGAGCGCAGCTCGACATCAAAGGGCTGCTTCGGGACGCTTTCGTCTTTGCGTAAGTTTCGCAGCTTATCCCTGCTTGGCTGATCGAGCAGTTCTGCGAATGGTCGTCCCTGCAGGTCTTGTCGCTCCTCATTGAATATCTGGAGGAAAGAAGGGTTGAAATAACGGATTTTCTCTTCCTGCAGGATACAAATGCCGGTAGGACTGTCATCGAGGACCTGCTTGAAATCATCGAACAGGCGTTTCGTTTTCAGCAAATTATTGATCCGTAGCGCGAATTCCGCTTTTTTAATGGGCAGGCGGAAAATTTCATCGACAGGTGCGGCCATACGTTTGGGAAGGCTGGCCCGTTTGTCCATGAGCAGCAACACAGGCAGATAATCTGCAAAATATTTTTGTTTGAAAGCCTGGATGTCTGTATGAAGCGTGGCAAGCGCCCGGTGGTCCAACATCACCATATCCGCATCCAAAAGACTCTCTTCAAGGGTTTCTCTGCTACCCGTGACCACACGGTATTCGTCTTCGAGGAAAGAGCCGATCAGCGCTTTGTCATTCTGATTCGCGAGGAAAAGTGTGATTGTGCGCATAGACATCACCTGTTTTAGTTTCTTACATTACTGAGTAAGGATTAATTATCCGCCTTCACGATTTCGGGGACACCGCTCAGCACACCGCGCAATTCACTCAGCGGTCTGCCGACGTTGATGCCCTCGGCGGTCAGGTTGAATTCCCGCAAGGTCTTTTCGAAATCGCTGAGCCTCTTCTTGAGGACCCCGATGGCTCTTTCAATCCGGCCGCCGACCTCGATATAGCGTATGAAGAGAATGTTGTCGGCGATGTAGCTGATGCCATGTTCGGAAACCTTGAAGTCTCCGGTGATGTCGTGGACTTCGTTGATCAGGATTAGACTGATTCCCATACTCTTCAAGTGTTCGGCCAGGATGTGGATGCTTCTCAGCATTTCTTCTTTCTGGCCGAACTCGTAGATGTTACGGATGAAGGAGAGTTCGTAGCCTGAGATGCTATCGAGCACGACCATGCTGGTATTGTGCTTCTTCGCATGTTCCTTGACCAGGTGGGCGAACTGAATAGGGGTGTATTCCAGCGGATTTATCTTCTCGATGGATAAGTTCCCTTGCTTGAACATGCTCTCAATGGGCATATTGATGTTTTTACATCGGGTGATAATGGATTCCGCGGTTTCTTCGAAAGTGTAAATCAAGGTGTGCTCGCCTCGAACCGCCGTTTGATAGGCGAACTGAGCGGCCAGGGTCGATTTTCCCACTCCGGTGGGTCCGCTGATGACGGTGGTGGTGCCGCGTTCAATTCCTCCATGCAGCAGATTGTCGATCTCCGTGATGCCCGAGGAGATGGTTTGATGCTGTTTTTTGCTTATCCTGTGGAGGTCTTCGGGTGTGATTTTGGGAAAGATCGCCATCCCCTCATCACCCAGCGTGATGGAGTGGACGCCGGGTTTGAAAGAAGAACCTCTGAACTTCTTTACACGAATACCGCGTTCTTCTCCTGTGAAGAGCAGATTGATGACACCATCACAGATGAACTGCAGATCATCATCCTTGAGGGTCTCGCTGCTTTCGGACGATAGCAGAAGCGTGCTTTCACTCCCGGTGATGACATTAAGGAGGATAAGTAGCTGTTTGCGGAACTGATATGTATCTGCGGAGATGTATTTAAGCTGTGAGACACCATCGAGATAGATGCGCTCGGGCTTTACACCCTCGATGCGGTCGATGATGCGTTTGATGATGGGTGAGGCTTCAACTTCGTCCGGGGCGAAGATGGTGTAGTCCATGTTCCTGATGTCGGATTGGCTCGGGGTCAAATCGAGAAATTCCACGTTTTCTAGATTGAACGTTCTTTTTTCAGCATCCCGACGGATTTTCCCGACGGGTTCAGAGAAACTGACGAATAGGGATTTCGGCCGGCCCAGTGCAGGGTTGCATAAAAACTCCAGTCCGGCTGTTGTCTTGCCGGTGCCCGGCCCGCCTGTGAGCAAGTAGCTGTTTCCCTGGATGAAACCGCCCTTGAGGATATCGTTCAAGCCTTCCAATCCCGTCGAGATTTTTTTCATACCCTGCTGTCTAGCCATGTTTATCCAATCCTTTCCGGTTTATTCCAATCGTTTGCTAAGGTTGTTTCAAGGAAAGCGTTGCTGCATCTGGTTGCTACGGATTCTCTCTAAACTTCGTCTTCAGTATACCCCATGGAAAAGAAAAAAACTATAACTAGTTATTCATTGAGTGTGTCCATGCTGCTAGCACTTGTATATCACAAAGAGACTCTGTAAAGGCCTGCAAAAAAAGCTCAGACGCTGCTTGGTTGTAGCAAGTCATTCCAACCACAAGACCTTCCTCAGATGTAAATAGCGGATGCTCATATCCGACACAGATATCGTTAATAGCTTATATTATAAAAAAACATACCAATGTCTACAAAGTGTCAGCTAAACAGCAGCCCTTTGGTGCAATAAAACAGCACGGCTCTTTCGGGTGAAAGGCCGTGCTGTTATCCGGTGTATGCGGTGTAATCCGGCGGGTGCTTCTCAAGATAGGTTTCTAGCGCGCGCTCCGCAAGCGGTCGGTCGATCGGGATATCGACGTAGGCGCCATTACGCCCACGGATGTGCATGCATTTCAAGTAGTCGATGCGTTGTCGGTAGGTCTGTTCATACCCCAGCCGATAGAGGTTGAGTTGTAGCTGAAGCCGCTGTGTGTCGAGATGAAGGCTGCGCTTGATGCTTGCGAGGCCTTTTCCGTCTATGTGGGGGGAGGCAACGAGAAAATCGAAGCGTCCCGCGCCGACAACGATGCCGTCCTTGAAGAGCAACACCACGGTATCCGTCTTCAAGGCGCTGAACTGATGCAGCCGCTTGAGCGAGTGGTAGCTCTGCAGCTCCTTGTCCGAGACCTTCCGGCCACGTTGTTCGTAGTCGAGGATGTTTTGTTTGAGCGTATTGCCTCGGGTTGCGGCCATTTGAAGAATTTCGGGATCGATGCGGGCCTGCCTGCGCGGGCGGAGCGTCTCGACAATCCGGCTGATGCTTGGGACGCTCCGCCCGTCGACGGTGTATTGATGTTGCTCTGGATCGAAAGTGACTTGATGATCGCCGATTTGTAAGTGTTCCACAGTCTCACCTCGTCTGACAAACTGAAATCGCCGTGCCGTGCCAGGGTGATCGTCAGTGAATACCGTCCCTTAGGCGATGCGTCCATTCAGCAAGAGAAAGTTCAAGGTAGACGGTGTCTTCCTCCTCGAAGGTGTCTTCGTCTTCGAGATGGATCGGTATGGGCTCTTCGCAGAAGCCGAGTCTTTCATAGAGGGTAAGCGCCGGTTGGTTCATGGGGTTCAATTCAGCGTAGGCCAGGGTGACCTTCCCGGTCTCGACTACATGGTCGATCGTATGGCTCAGTGCCTCCCGGGCGATGCCGCGGCCCCTAGCATGGGGCAGGAGCTTGACATCGAGGCAGGCGCTGTCGTCTTCTGGGAACAGGCAAAAGGAAGTCTCACCGACATATCCCAGGGTGTCGTGATAGAGAGAGAAATGCTTGGCGTCCGGATTGGCGTCGAGTTGGTCGAGCCAGCGTTCCAAGCGTCCAATCGTGATCCCGAGCCCATCAGGGAAACCGAGATCGCGCATGACGTCACCGGTGTTCCAAAGGCGCATTACGTTGGGTAGATCCGTATGGTCAGTTTCTTTGATTGTTAATGTCATGAAAAGCCTCCTGAAGAGATGTGTGTCCGTCAATGTCCCGTTTAGGCAGGGTGTTTTCGGCACCGGATACTATTCTACCACAGGAAGATGCATATGTAGCCGACTTTTGAAAATATTAGCTGTATCCGTTTCGGGTGCTTAGCTTTTTGAAAGCAGTCTGCCATACACAGGTCCCCAGCCATGCATCACAAGGTGACGCTTTATATGTAAGGTTGAAAAAAACATATTGAAAATAAAGCAGAGATCGAAGCCAATGAGATACAGTATGTTGTCCTTAGGGAAAGAAATTCAAAGAGACGATGATACAAGCTTGTCGTTAATAATCCTCGAATTGCTCTGGATGAACCTTTGCTTGGTTAAGCCGGCCCGAACACCCTGACACTCTAGCGTGCGTTAGTTTTTCAAGGCGAGCACGCTTTTGAATCCATCCGAGTTGAAATGTGAGGACAAATCCGCTTCAGGCTTGATCAAGAGCCTGACCCTTGATTAACGACGAGCAATACCTTAAGATTAAACCGAGTCCTTTAAACTAGGAGGAGAGTTGTATGAAAGAAATCATGCGAATTCGTAAGTATCTTGTGGACACAGCACCCGCTTTAGACTGGGAGCCCGGTCTCGAGTGGCATGCCTTGAAAAAGAAGAACCATGGGCATGGGACGCTCATCTTTGAAACGTTCGACCGCGCCCGCGCCAACGAGTATTACGACGCATTACTGGCTGCGAGAAAGCAGGCTGAAACCGACCCGGACCTTGGAAAGCATGAGATATGGTATTACGCACTGAGTCGAGAGGGAGATAAGAAGACGACACACATAAAAAAGTTCTCTACCTATAAAAAACTTCCCTCTGTTCAACTCTGAGCGAGGGTGGTGTTTCAAAAGCAACACAAGAAGGGCTGTAAGTACATTAATGCAATCAGAGCCACTCATCAGAGGTGAATCAACATGAAGGAATCCCGCTTATCCATACGCGAAGCGACCCAGGAGGATGCTGAACGCATCCGCACCTTGTGGTGGCGGACCATCAAAGCCGCCTTCGAGCAGGAGTCCATCAAGGAGTTCCTCTCTCCGGAGGAGGAACTGGCTTTCAAGATGGACCAGCTTCACCAGGCGTTCACTTCACCGGATTCCCGGTATTTTCTGGCCTTTAAGGAAGACGAGCCGGTGGGGACGATCGCCTATGGAAGGCCGCCGAACAAAGGCATCCTGAAACAGACCGGCGGGGAGCTTGAAGATATGATTGAGATCGGATCGCTCTACATCGCCCCTGTTTTTCAAAAACAAGGGTACGGAGTGGAGTTGCTGCTGTTCATCTTGAACACGTTGTTAGCGAAAGGCGTCGAGACGGTCTGTTTCGATACGATCATCGAATCCTCGAAGCAGATCTGGCGGCGTCTATTCGGAGAGCCGGCCTTTCATGTTCAATCCAAGCGTCTCGGGTTCAGCCACATGATCTGGGTCGTGGACGTTTCGAGTTCCCTTGAACGTCTCGAGAAAAGATAGACCATATACAAAACGGACATCTCCGACGATTGGCTCGAAGGAGATGTCCGTTTTTCATGTTTATTCCGCATTAGGTGTCGAGAGCCTCGAGGATGGCCTTCAGGAATGCCGGCAGATCCTTGGGGGTTCTGGAGGTGATCAGATTGCCATCGACGACGACTGCTTCGTCCATATACGTTGCTCCGGCGTTCTCAATGTCAACCTGAAGCGAAGGGAAGCCGGTCAGGCGTGCGCCCTGCAGATCGCAGCTGGAGATCAGGACCCAAGGCGCGTGACAGATGGCGGCGATCGGTTTCTTCTGGTCGTTCAGGGTTCTGACGAAGTCGATGGTCGCTTGCGAGCGGCGCATGTAATCGGGCGAGAAGCCACCCGGAATGACAAGCGCTTCGTAGTCATCCGACTTTGCTTCCTCCGCGCCAAGGTCGCTTTTCATGGGCATACCATGCTTGCTTTTGTAGATGGTGTCCGGCTTGGTGCCGACAAGGTCGACCTGATAACCTGCCTCCTGTAGTCGGAAATAAGGATAGATGAGTTCTTTGTCGTCGAACTGGTTCTCAAGCAGAAGGGCGATGCGTTTCATACGAATATTCCCCCTGGTTAGGATAGTTTGGGTCAGTCTTCGTAGTCTGGGTTTATTTTAGTTCATCTGAAAGGGGGATGTAAATGCATGTGCAATAGTTTCGAGACCACAGCCGTGGTGAATAGCCGCGCGGCAACCTGACGGGGACTACAGCAGTTTAGTTTTGTCTTTCGGGGAGAAGGAGCGTCTACACGCCCTCATCCGACCGAAAACTCCTGCAGGACGTTGGTGTGTTATACTAGCTAATATGAGGATGTTTCTCATCTTCATGTCGTGCTATTCATCACCGGGGGCGCGGACATTGTTTTTAAGAACCTTTCCTGACCCACACAAGAGGTGAAGCCCAATGAAGCACGAACCGGCTTATCTCCCGCTTTTCCATAGCGGCGAGCTTGACAGGCGCATCACTGCGGCCGATTACCATTACTCAGACTGCCGGCTTTGTCCGCGGGAGTGTCTCGTCGACCGCAGGGAGGGGGAGGTCGGTTTCTGCGGCGCGCCTGCTAAAGCCGTCGTCGCCAGCTATGGCCCCCATCCGGGAGAAGAAGAACCTCTCCTCGGCAGAAAAGGGTCCGGAACGATCTTCTTTTCCCATTGCAATCTTCGCTGCGTGTTCTGCCAGAACGCCGACATCGCGCACGAAGGACGCGGACGGAGAACCAGCAGCTTCGAGCTCGCGGAAATGATGCTTGCGCTGCAGAAAAGAGGCTGCGCGAATGTCAACCTCGTCACACCGGCCCATTTCCTCCCCGACATCCTTGCCGCCCTCAGAACGGCCATCAAGTCAGGTTTCCGCCTGCCCCTCGTCTACAACACCTCCGCCTATGAAAGCCCGGCTATATTAAAGCTGCTTGAAGGAATCGTCGATATCTACCTCGCCGACGTCAAGCACCTCGATAGCGCTCGCGCAAAGCGCTACAGCGGCGGCGGTGCCAAGCACTACCCTGACGTCGCCAAAGCAGCCGTCGAGACCATGCACCGGCAGGTCGGCATCCTGCAGTGCGATGAAAGGGGCACCGCTCTGCGAGGGTTGATGCTCCGGCATCTGATCATGCCCGAAGGAATCGAAGATGCGAAGGCGTTCATCGACTGGGTCGCTTCCACCCTCACTCGGGATACCTACGTCAACCTCATGGCTCAGTACCGTCCGCCCTTCGGTTTGAAAGGATACCCGGAAATCGCCCGCGGCATCACCCCGGAAGAATTCCGTGAAGTGGTTGAATACGCGCTTGCGCAAGGGCTGGTAAACCTTGACGGTGACACGCTGAGGCAGGCGGGACGCCTGAAATACAGCGCATGAAGCGACAATCGAAGGGACACCTGTTATCATGGAGATGTTTGAAGAAAGAAGGGATACGATGAAACTCTTGCCTCGAACCCTAAGACGGTTGCTGTTCGCCGTGGGAATTATTGTGGCGCTGTTGATGCTGCTTCCCGCACTCGAGTACGAAGGACTCTCCTTCGCCGGCTACGAAGTGCTTCTTGGTGGTGAGATCGTCGATGTTGAAATCTTCGATCTCGGGTCGGTCGCCAGCGCCGAACTGCCGTTTTCGCTCTACGCCCTGATCGCCTTCGGCCTGCCGCTGATCGGCGGGGCGGCGGCGCTGTATTCAAGCCGGCTGTCGATTCTCTCCTTCGCGGCTTTTGTCGTCGGTGCGATTCTGTTGTTCCGGCTGCCGGAGAACATCGAGATCGCCTATACCATCGCCGGATCGGAAAACATGCTTTCTGTAGCCTGGGAACGTCTCGAAGGCATCTACGCCGCATCCGGGGCTAGCGTGGTCGGCGCCCTCATCAGCCTGCTCTTGTATGTAAGTGCATGACCGGTAAAGACTCTCGTGGAAAGACGCAGTGACCTGCGTCTTTTTTAATAGTATGCATTGCGTCCTCAGGGCGCTTCTGTTATGATATACACGTATTCGGATAACAGAATATGAGAGGAGTCTGACGATGGAGTCAGTCATGAATATCTATAAAGCGCTCGCCGATCCGACCCGGTTAAGGATTGCGCTTGTGCTGAAGCGACGAGCGCTCTGCGTGTGTGAACTCGTCGTCGTGCTGAATCTTCCACAGCCAACGGTCTCGAGACATCTGGGGAAACTTCGGGACGCTAATCTGGTGCGCATCAACCGGGATGCGAAGTTCGTGACGTATTCCCTCACCGACGATGCGTTCGTCGCACAGCTCGTGGACGCGACAGCCGAAAGGCTCTCTGAAGACCCGCAGATAGCCGCCGACCATAGTCGTATGGCCGACCGTGAGGAACTCCGGGACATTTATCGTCGAGAGTATCGCTGATGTTCAAAAGAAGGATGATTTCATGATAGATATTTTGCATACATTTGCCGATGTCGTGCTTGAGGGCATCGATGGCTTGTTGGATTATTTCCTCGGAGAAGAACGGGAGATCGGTTTCTTCTTCGGACGTGTGTTGTCGCTCACCATTGCTTTCGCACTGTCCGGGGCGATCGTGGCGTTGCTGACAAAAGAAGCCATCCTGCGGTTCTTTGGACCGAAGACCGATAAGCGGCTCTCTTTTCTTGTTGCTTCCGTAAGCGGCGCGGTGCTGGCGGTGTGTTCGTGTTCAGTGCTGCCGATGTTTGCCTCGATCCGCAAGAAAGGCGCCGGCATCGGACCGGCGACGGCCTTTTTGTTTTCGGGTCCGGCTGTGAACGTGCTGGCGATCATCCTCACCTTTTCGTTCTTCGGGCTGGCCGTCGGCCTGGTCCGGGTCGTGGGTGCGATCGCGCTGGCGCTTGTCATTGGCCTCGCCATGTTCTTCATCTGGCATCGACGCGAGACGATAGACGCGAATGAACAGCTCTTCGCCGCCGGCGGACGTGCGGAAACCTCCCGCGCTTCATGGCAGACCGGGTTGTTTTTCCTGACGCTGATCGGCATGCTGGTCGGGCAGTATGTGACCCTTGCCGTAACCGGCGTGCTCGGTGCGCTGCTGATTCTCGAGCTGGCATTATTCTTCGACAGACAGGAAATGCTGGCATGGGGACGGGCGACGCTCGACCTTGCCAGACGGATCATCCCGCTTTTCGTGATTGGTATTTTCATCGCGGGCATCATCGGTTATTTCCTGACGGAAGAGATCCTCGTGCCGCTGGTCGGTGCGAACACCTATCCGCAGAACTTGCTGGCGAGCGCATTCGGCGCCTTCATGTATTTTGCGACGCTCACCGAAGTCCCGATTGTCCGTGCGTTCCTCGATAGCGGCATGCATCTTGGACCGGCCACAGCGTTGCTGCTGGCCGGACCCTCCCTCAGCCTGCCGAACATGATCGTCATCGGGAAGGTCCTTGGATTCCGCCGATCAGCAACGTATTTCTTGCTTGTCATTCTGTTCTCCGGCGTTGTCGGTCTCATCGGAGGGTTGTGGTTTTATGGTTGATGGCTATAAACGAAATGCTGAGGAGGTGAATACGATGGAACTGAAGATTCTTGGAACCGGATGCAAGAAGTGCCGGCTGCTTGAACAGCACACACGACAGGCTGTTGAGAAGCTGGGCCTTGAAGCGGACATCGAGAAAGTCGAGGATATCGCCGCCATCAGTGAATATAACATCCTGCAGACTCCCGCGCTCGTGGTCGATGGTGAAGTCAGAGTCTCCGGAAAGATTCCTTCCGCTCGCGACATCGTGAAACTGCTCTCAGAGTAAAGATAACCTGCCCGCGGCCTGTCCGCGGGCTTTTTTCATGCAAATAAGGCAGACAAGCTTTGGTTTCTGTGCGACCTGTGCAGCGGGAAAGAGAGATGTGTTAGAATGGTGGCGTTTGAAGAAAGGTGATTGCCATGCAACCCGGGAAGACGAATCTGTTCAAACTGGCCTGGCCGATCTACATCGAGCTGCTGTTCATCATGCTCATCGGCGTGGCGGATACGTTCATGCTTTCTCAATACGACGATCTTGCGGTCGCTGCGGTGGCGAACGGCCGGCGGCTGATGACCCTCTTCACGGTCCTGCTCAACGTGGTCGCGATCGGGGTCGGAGTGGTTGTCTCGCAATATCTCGGCGCCGAACAACGCCAGGAAGCGAAACACGCCATCAAGACCGGACTGCTGTCCAACGCCCTGCTCGCCTTCATCCTTCTGGTCTCGTTGCAGCTTTTCGCCTATACGCTGCTGGGTCTGATCCGCACCGAAGCGGTCATTTTCGATGATTCGCTCATTTATCTGAGGATCCGGGCCATCGGGTTGCTCTTCATCGCCCTGACACAAGCTGCGGGGGCTGGTTTCAAGAGCTTCGGACGGACCAAGATCGTGATGATTATCGTCGGGTTTTCAAACATCCTGAATGTCATCCTGAATGGCTTCTTGATCTTTGGTTTCGCTTTCGCGCCGGAACTGGGCGTCACGGGCGCGGCGATCGCTTCGACGACCAGCAAGGGTGTTGGCTTGATTGTCACGTTGGCGTTGTTGTACCGGAAGCTGGGTGTCCATCCGTTCTTCCTGCGGCTCGCGCCGCTCAAGCACCATTTCGCGAAGATTTTCCGCATCGGCATCCCCAGCGCCTTCGAACAATTCGTCTACCATTTTACGCAGGTTATTCTGCTGGGTTTTCTCAACACCATCGGCACGCTGGCACTGACGACACACGAGTACATCCACAACATGATGATGCCCGTCCTCGTCTTCGCCCTCGCCGTCGCCCAGGGCAATAAGATCATCGTGGGATGGCATGTGGGCGCGCACGATTACCACGGCGCCTACCGTCGCACGCTCCGCACACTGAAGATCGCCATCGTGATCGTCATCAGCATCGCCACATTCATGTTCTGGCAGGCGCAGACCATCCTCGGCATCTTCACAGACAATCCGGAAATCCTGACCCTGGGCCGGCAGGCCATGGCGATCGTAATCGTCCTTGAATTCGGCCGATTGTCGAATCTGGTCGTCATCCAGGCGCTGCGCGCCAGCGGGGATGTGGTCTATCCCGTCGTTATCGCCATCTTCAGCATGCTCGGGGCCGGCGTGGGTGTATCCTATCTCTTCGGGCTGGAACTCGGCTATGGACTGCTCGGCGTTGTGGCCGGTCTGGCGGCCGATGAATGCGTCCGGGGGGCGCTGGTCTTCCAGCGCTGGCTCCGGCGCCAGTGGGTCGGCAAACGCGTGGCGGATTGAAGCGGACGTCTGCTTGTGTGCACAGGATTTGTCGAACTTAGGATGAGAGACCCATCCGTCCATGATACAATAAGGATTACTTACGCATGTCATAGGAGGTCGGCCCTTGGGAGAGAAGCTAGGGATCTGCTTCACGGGCGGGGGCGCCCGCGGAGCCTATCAGGCGGGTGTCGCCGTGGCGCTCGAGGAACTTGGAATCCTCGCGCGGGCGCGCGCCTTCGCGGGCACCTCGATCGGCGCCGCGAACGCCGCCGTGCTGGCCACTCGCGGAGGCGCCGCGCTGCGGGATGTGTGGTTCAGCCTCCCTGAGGATAATCTTCCCCGCAACCCCGTTGATCGGGAGGAAACCCCGTGGTATCGGCGTTTCCGTCTGGACCGGGGGGTGTATTCGATGGAGGTCTATGAACGGGTTCTCCGCGAGGCCGTCGATTATGATCGCTTGAAAGCGCGGGAGGTCTACGCCACCCTCTCGCGGGGAGGGCGCAGGGATGAAGGCCTTCTGGACTTGATCCGCGCGACTTATCGGCATTATGTGCTCAAGGAATCGAACGCCCTCTACGTGCCGTTGCACGATCTTGACAGGGAAGCGGCGCTGCGTGCGCTCATCGCTTCGGCTTCCATCCCGGTGCTCTTCCCGCCGGTCACGCTGGATGAACACAAGTATTATGACGGCGGCGTCTTCGACAACGTGCCCATCCCCCCGCTGATCGACGCCGGGTGTGATGAGATTCTCATCGTGCATCTGCACCGCCACCCTTTCTACGACCCGAAAAAGCTCGCGACGGAGGGCGTTGTTTTTCACGAGATCAAACACGAAGGCTCCCTCGGCCGCGTGCTCGATTTCGACGCTGAGCACCTTGCGGACCTCTACGAATGCGGCTACGACGACGCGACGTATTACTTCTACCGGCTCAACAGCCCTCGGCCGGCTGCTAGGGACTTGGAAGGCAGCGGGTCTGAAGAGCGCTGAAAGGAGACGATACCATGGATGTCATAATCCGCCCCGCACGTGAAGACGATGTGGACGATCTGGCGGCTGTGCATTCCGCCTCCCTCCAGGAAGCCTACAAGGATGTGGTGGATGCACAATTTCTGCGCAGCCGGCTGTCTTTTCCAGCTCGGCGCAGAGGGTTCGCCGAGGAGCTGGAAACCGGAGAACCGACGACACTCATCCTCTTCAGCGACGACGAAGCGGCCGGGCTGCTCTCCTACGGCGCCCCCCGCCATTCCGCCGAAACCGAAAAGACATGTGAGCTTTGGCGGCTTTATATCCGGCCGAACCACCAGCGCGAGGGTCTCGGGCAGGCGCTTTTCAAAAAGGCGCGGCAGGCGATGGCTGCGGAAGGGTACGCCCGTGTCATTCTCTGGGCTCTTGAAGAAGCGCCCGGCGCGCGATTGTTCCACGAGACGCTGGGATTCTCCGATACCGGCATCACACGGGAAATAGATGTCGGTCGCAAAGCCCGTGAACGAAAATACGCATTAACCCTCGGTGGCTGAGAACAGTCTCCCAGGGCGACCATGAATAATAAGGAAGGTGACCCATGGAACCCATCACGAATGAAACACTGCTGCGGACGCGGTTTCTCGGACGGCTGCAGGCCTCGCCGGGACGGAGTCGTTATGCCTTCGTCGCCTCGCAGGCGGATTGGAAAGCGAACACCTACACGCACGATCTCTACATCGGGGACGAACAGGGCGTCAGACGTCTGCGCTCGCTGAAAGAAAACTCGGCGTTCCTCTTCACGGATGAGGAGACGCTGCTTCTGGATCTGCAGAAGAACCAGCAGGAACGCGACGCGCTCAAGCAACAAAAACGCAAGAGCATCTACCGCTATCGAATACCAAACAAGACGCTCGAGCACGCTTTCACACTCCCCTTCCCCGCGCAGCTTGAAGCGTCCCTGCCAGGGGGAAGGCTGCTTCTGAGTGCACAGCTGAGGCCCTCGGACCACATCCTCTACACCGGTGAGGAGGAGGCGCGCAAGCGCCACCTTGAACAGCTCGAGGAGGCGCAGGCCTACGAGACCATCGAACGGCTGCCCTATTACATGAACGGCGCCGGGTTCATCCACGAGACGCCCAAGCAGCTTCTCATCCGGGAGGCGGATGGCAGCTACACACCGTTGCAGAATCCGGATTTCGCCGTCGGCACCTTCGCCCTCAGCGAGGACCGCGAGGTTATCTACTTCGCGGGCAGTCCGCTCGAGACCGTTCGTACACCCTATGCGCAGATTCATGCCTACGAGGCCTCCTCCGGGCGCCGCTACACGCTGTATGACCGCATGGAATACAGCGTGGAGCGTCTCTTCGAGCTCGAGGGCAGGATTCTCGCCCTCGCGAAGGATATGCGGCGCTACGGCTTGAATGAGAACCCGGATTTCTACCTTGTCGAGGATGGCGCGTTGAAGCTTTCGACACGATTTGGCGAAAATCCCAGCAACACCATCGGAACCGACTGCCGACTGCTTCCCTCGCCGACAGGGTTCGTGCACGAAGGGGCCTATTTTTTCGTCGCGACCATCGATGATCACTCCGAAATCAAACGGTTCACGCTTGAAAACGGTGTCGAGACCGACACCGTGATGGATGGTTCCGTGGATGGACTTGTCCGGGCGGACAATCACAGGATCCTCATCGGCATGCAGGGACAGTCCCTGCAGGAAATCTACGCTCTGGAAGAGAAGACGGATACGTTTCGGCGCCTGACGGCTCTCAACGAAGAAGTGCTGGCCGGTCATTACGTCGCGGCTCCAAGACCGCTGGTCGTAGAAGGGGAGGACCACACGGTGAAAGGCTTTGTGCTGCTTCCTGCGGACTATAGCCCCAAGACGAAGCACCCGGCCATCCTCAACATCCACGGCGGACCGAAGACGGTCTATGGCCGCATTTTCTACCACGAGATGCAGCTGTGGGCGAGCCGGGGTTATGTGGTCATGTTCGCGAACCCCCGCGGCTCCGATGGCAAGGGGGATGCCTTCGCCGACATCCGCGGGCGTTATGGCACGATCGACTACGAGGATCTGATGGCGTTCGTGGACGAGGTGAAACAGACATATCGCGGGGTGGATGCGGACCGACTGTTCGTGACCGGCGGCTCCTATGGCGGATTCATGACCAACTGGATGCTCGGCCGCACGAGGATGTTCAAGGCCGCGGCGACCCAGCGGTCGATCGCCGATTGGCGCTCCTTCCACGGGACGAGCGACATCGGCTATCTGTTCGCCGCCGACCAGACGGCCGGTCATCCCATCCATGATGCGCAGGCGCTCGCCGAGCAATCCCCCTTGATGCAGGCGCAGAATATCGACACGCCGACACTGATCATCCACGCGGATCAGGATTACCGCTGTCCGATTGAACAGGCGCAGCAGCTATTTGCCATCCTCAAGGAGCGTGGCGTGCCGAGCCGGCTGGTCTGGTTCAAGGGCGAGACCCATGAACTCTCCCGCAGCGGCAAGCCGAAGGCGAGGATGAAGCGCCTTGATGAGATCACCGGCTGGTTTGATGCCTATGCCTGGGAAAAGTCGTAGCGATTTGAACGCGGAAGCCGACCTGCTTGAACGGATCCGTGCCTGCCGTGAATGCCGGGGGCGTTTTCCCCATGAGCCGCGCCCCGTGGTGCGCGGTCATCCTACCGCCCCCCTCGCGCAGATCTCCCAGGCGCCCTCGCGCTCCGTCCACGAAAGCGGATTCCCCTTCGACGATGCTTCGGGAGAAAAGCTGCGAGGAGAGTGGTACGGCATCGACCGTGAGGTGTTTTATGACCCCTCTCGCTTCTATATCACGTCCGTCGGCAAGTGTTTCCCGGGAAAGACACCCCGCGGCGGGGATCGCAAACCGCCGAAAATATGCGCCGACCTCTGGCTGGAGGCCGAGCTAAAGCGACTCGAGAATACCATCTTCCTCATCGTCGGCAAGGCCGCCGCGGACTATTTCTTCCCTGGTGAAACGTTTCACGAGCTCGTCATGCACACCCGGACGCTCAAGGACAAGGATACGTTCGTCCTGCCCCATCCCTCTCCGCTCAACATCAAATGGTTCAAGGACCATCCCGAGTTTTTCCACGAGCGGCTGCCTAGCATCCGCAAGCGGCTTCACCAGGTGCTTTTCGATAAAGAACCATAAGCAAAATAAAAGCCGGTCCTGCCGGCTTTTGTCATTCACTGCGGATGATCAAGGTCCGAACACACTGTGTCTTTTCCCGCATCCTTCGCTTGGTAGAGGGCTTTGTCCGCTTCCGCACGGATGCGGTCGAAAGGTTTCGAGCCATCGGGGTCGTGGGCGAGACCGATGCTGACGGTGACATTCACGCCTTCAAAGTCGCGTTCGCGGATGAGACGGTTGAGTGTTTCGGCCCGCGCTTTGGCTTCCTCGGACGGAATATCTTGATAGGCGATGCCGAATTCTTCGCCGCCGAGGCGGCCGAGGATGGCATTGCCTCCAGCCGCTTCCTGCATGGCCGCAGCGAAGAGGATAAGGGTGCGGTCGCCGACGGCGTGGCCATGGGCGTCGTTGATCGCCTTGAAATCGTCGATGTCGAGCAGCACCAGCGAGCGGTTGTGACGTTCGAGTTGTTCATAGTGTTGCTGGAAGGTGGTGCGGTTGAGAAGACTTGTGAGCGGATCGCGGTCCGCCCGATGCTTGAGCTGGATCTCGTATTGTGTGTCGATGGTGACATCCTCGATGACGATCAGCGTGCCCTGAAAACGCCGGTTCCCCTGCAGGCTGTGGTAGCGGATTCTGAAATAACGGATTTCATCCCCGTGCGGGTGAGCGACCTCCTGATAGGCGTTTCGGTGTGGATTGTTCCCAAGGGGCACGCAGGGAGGCTGGGGGAAGAACCGCCACACGGGCATTCCCACCTCGAGTGCCACCGCGTGATGGTCGCAAAAATGTTCAGCGGCGGCTTCATTGAATTCAACCAGTCGGTTTGATTCGTCGAGTACGAGAATCTGATCTTTGAGAGTCGTGAGCAGCTTCTCCTTGGAGAGCGGCGAGACCACGAAGAAATCGTAGCGGAAGAACCCATAGAAGAGAATCACCGCGCTCGGGGTATAGAGCGTGGAGGTCAGGACGTTGTAGCCAAGACCCCGAAGCAGTGTAAGATTGGCGATGGTCAAAAGGACGTTGAGCGTGATGGCACCGACGAACAGCCGGATCTGTTTCTTGACTTTCAAGCTCACATGTCGGTGGTAATCCAGCAGCATCACCACGGCGACTAGCAGAAAAGCCGTGCTCGCGATGAGACTCAACGCTCCCAAGGGGGTGAGGTCGACCCGCAGCTGGACGAAAGGGGCGTCCTCGATAAGAAAGTACCCCTCGCGTACGAGGCCGTGGACTGGGTTGGTGAAGATGAGCAGGATGCCCGTGAGCGGGATGATGATCAGCGCCGTGAGCGGCCAGCGCAACCTGTTCTCGGAGAAATCGAGGGCGAAGCGGAAAAGAAAGAAGGGCGTGAGGAAAACGCTGATCTGCTGCATGTCGCGCCAGAAACGCATGGTCTCGATCTGGGTGGACAGCCCTTCAAAGAAAGTCGTGAGATGCCAAAGAAAAAAAAGCACGGAAAGGATCACGATAGCTGGTGCGCCATTTCGCGAGCGATACAGCCACCCATAGGTGGCGAGGGCCACAGCGATCAAAAGCGAGATTGTCAACCCGAACAACTGCACATATTCCATGCTCTTTCCTCCTTGCTTTCATTGTACCATGAAAGAATAACCCGAAAAAATTTTTTTCACGCTCTCCGGCTGCTCCGAGCAGTACAAGGAATCAGGAGGGGGGAAATTATAAAAGAGTTCGCGTTGACAGAGTGAAAGCGTTATGATAGGTTAAAAATGTAAGTGGTATTATAGAGGTATTATAAATCAAAGGTTCTCTGACGGTCTGAAGGAAGGATAGCATGGCAGCAGTCGATAAAAACAGCAAACTCCCTCTGTATTATCAACTGGTGGAGATCCTGGTCAAGGACATCCAGGAGGGGAGATATCTTGAAAACGAGCGGATCCCTTCGGAAAGACAACTCTGCGAGATGTATGATGTCAGCCGGGTGACCGTCCGCCACGCCGTCAATGAACTGGTCTCGATGGGCCTGCTCGAGAAACGTCACGGGGACGGCACCTATGTCGCCCCGAAACTGAGCCAGGACCTGCTCGGCTTCTACAGTTTCACCGACGAGATGAAGAAGATCGGGCGGGAGCCCTGGTCGAAGGTGCTGGAGTTCGACACCCATTCAAGCGATGAGAAAATCGCCCGCAAGCTCGGCGTGGAGATCGGCAGCCCGCATTATCGGCTGGTCCGTCTGCGCATGGCGGATGATACGCCGATGATGTATGAACGGACCTATCTTCCCGTTGAACGGTTCAAAGGCCTTGTCCGCGAGGACCTTGAAGACACTCCGATGTACGATGTCTTCCGAAATCAATTCGATGTCTCTTTCTCAAAAGCGGAAGAAGTCCTCAAACCGGTCACCACCCGCGATTACGAGGCCGAACTGCTAGAGGTGAACCAGGCGGTCCCGAGCATGATGATCGAGCGGACCACCTACGAAGACGACGAAATCATTGAATACACCATCAGCATCGCCCGCGGCGATCAGTTCAACTACCGGGTCGTGCTCGAATGACCCGTCAATTATTTTCCTTCTACTGGTAATGACGTCATGACGATTTTACCGACACTGATTGAAAGGGGATGGAACCATGAACGCTTACGAGAACTACACCACCTACCGTGAAATCGCCCAGCAGCCCAGGCTCTGGCGGGAGACCTACGAAACCATCCAAAGCCGACAGGAAGACATTGCCCGTTTTCTGAAACGCGTGAGCAGCGACAAGGACCTCCGAGTCATCCTCTCAGGTGCTGGAAGTTCCGCTTTCATCGGAGAGACGGTCGCTCCCTATATAAATACCAGCAGTCCCTTCGTGGTGGAACCCATCGCCACGACCGACATCGTCGCCGCCCCCGAAGCGTATTTCCGCCCCAAGCGACCGACGCTGCTTGTCTCCTACGCCCGTTCGGGCAACAGCCCCGAAAGCGTAGCGACGGTGGACCTCGCCGATGCGCTGATCGACGAGGTCTACCACATCATCCTCACCTGCAACCGCGAAGGCTCGCTGGCCCGTCGTGGAGAAGAAGACGACAACGCACTGGTCGTCTACATGCCGGAAGCGGCCAATGACAAGGGCCTCGCGATGACCGGCAGCTTCTCGACGATGGCGCTCGCCTCGCTTCTGCTTTTCAACCTCGACGCCATCAACGAGCATGCAAAGACCGTCGACCGCGCCGCCGGGATGGCAAAGAAGGTCATGACCTCCGAGACGCTCGATGCCGTCGCCGCCAGCGACTTCAAGAAGGCGGTCTTCCTCGGCTCCGCCCCGTTCAAGGGCCTCGCGAAGGAAGCGGAACTCAAGATGCTCGAGCTGAACGCCGGCCGCATCGCGACCCGTTCGGACACCCCGCTCGGCTTTCGTCACGGACCGAAATCCTTCATCGATGAAAAGACGACGGTCTTTCAGTTCCTCTCCAACGACGACTACACAAGAAAATACGAACGCGACTTGCTTGAGGAGCTCGAAGGCGACGGCATGACACAGGATGTCGTCTTCAGCGAGGGCTACGACGAATCCATCGCCGCGGATCGGCAAGTCACGCTCGCGGATGCGAAGACCGCGATGCCGGATGCGTTCCTGCTGTTTCCCTACCTCGTCGCCGCCCAGCGGCTCGCCTTCTTGAAATCCTACAAGCAGGGCATCAATCCCGACGACCCGAGCCCCGAAGGTGTTATCAACCGTGTCGTGAAAGGTGTCAGACTCTATCCCTACCCCCAGGAGGATACATGATCATGCCGATAGTCGAAAAGAACCGCATCCAGACCCATCAGAATCCCGCCGACTGGCGGGAGGCCGCCAGAATATCCGGAGAATTGCTTCTGAAAGAGGGCTACATCGAAGAAGGTTACATCGATAAGATGATCGAGACGGTCGAAGAACACGGGATGTACATCCTGGTCGCCCCGCACGTGGCCTTCTTCCATGCCAGGCCGGAACACGGTGCCTTGAAGACAGGCTTGAGTCTGGCTACATCGCAGAGGGGAGTCGATTTCGGTGTTCCCGACAAGGACCCCATCAAGCTCTTCTTCGCGATGTCCGCGACCGACAAGCAATCACACCTCGACCTGCTTGCCGGCCTCAGCAGCATCCTGCAGGATGCGGAGGCAATCGAGGAACTCATCAAGGCGGAGTCGCCCGAAGCTGTTGAACGCATTCTAAAATCCAAGGAACAGGAGTGAACGTCATGCTTTATAAGACCTATATGCAGAAAGTCAAGGACATCTACGAAGACGTCGAACGCACCCAGGGGGAGAACATCGAAGCGGCAGCCGAGCTCGTCAAGGACTCCATCAAGTCGGACGGCGTGCTGCACGTCTTCGGCTGCGGGCACTCGCAGATGTACGCCATGGAAGTCTTCTACAGAGCCGGCGGGCTGGTTCCGGTGAACGCCATTTTGCCGCCGGCGATGTCGCTCGCGCCCAAGGCGCCGCTCTCGACTGCCGGTGAACGCCAGCAGGGTTATGCCAAAGCGATTCTCGACAACGAGACCGTGCATGAGCAGGACGTGATGCTCGTGGCCTCGACCTCCGCGCGCAACCCGGCCCCGATCGAGATGGCCAAAGAAGCCAAGGAGCGAGGGTTGAAAGTCATCACCTTGCTTTCGGAGGATTTCGCACGCTCGGTAGAGAGCCGGCATCCCTCCGGCAAGAAGACCTATGATTTCGCGGACGTCATCCTTGATAACCGGGGTGTCGCCGGCGATGCCGTCATGGAGATCGAGGGTCTGCAGACGAAGTTCGGCCCGACCTCCTCGATCATCGGTTTCACGATTATCCAATCCGTCGTCGTCGAGACCGTCGACAGGTTGGTCAAGGAAGGATACGAGCCTCCCATCTGGGTCAGTTCGAACCTGGATGAAGGCGATAAAATCAACAAGAAGCACATCGAGAAATACCGTAAACGCATCAGCTGCCTCTGATGAGGCGGACAAGCCGCAGAGAAAGGAGGGACGCGGATGAAGATCGTCGCCACTTGCGGTCTCGGCATGGGATCGAGCATGATGCTCAAGATGTCCATCGAGGATGCGCTGAAGGAAGCCGGCATCAAGGCGGAGCTTGAGAGCGTCGACCTCGGGTCGGCCAAGAGCATGAACGCCGATATCTATGTCTTGAGCAAGGACCTTGAACGCAACGCTTCCGAGTTCGGTGGAGAAGTGCTCGTGATCGACAACATCTCCGATTCACAAGAGGTCAAGGAGAAGCTGCTCAAAGCTATCGAGAACCTGGAGTCCAAGCAACAAAAATAATATAGGAGGATTGCAGTATGTATGCATTCTTGACGGAGCTGTTTTCCACGCCGTCGATTCTACTCGGTGTGGTTGCGCTCATTGGACTGATTGTACAGAAGAAACGCATCGAGAACATCGTCGAAGGGGTCTTCAAGACCATTCTGGGCTTTCTCATCCTCTCGGCTGGCTCGGATCTGATCGCCGAGAACCTCGAGCCCTTCGCCGACATCTTCGTTGAAGGTTTCGGCATCGAAGGCGTCGTGCCGTTCGATGAAGCCGTCGTCGGCGCGCTGTCCGACCAGGTCGCGTTCATCGCCCGCACGACCGCCCTGATTCTCGGGTTCGGCTTCTTGGTGAACGTCCTCATCGCCCGCATCACGCCCTTCAAGTACATCTTCCTCACGGGCCACATGATGTGGATCCTGGCCGGCGGCCTGGCGTGGGCGTTTTATGACCTCGGCGTCAGCGAGACGAACACCGTCATCTTCGGTTCGCTCCTGCAGGGCTCGATCCTGACGCTCCTGCCCGCCATCGCGCAGCCTGCGATGCGCAGACTGACCGGCGAGGACAAGATCGCCTACGGCCACCTCACCACGCTCGGCGTCATCGCCTCGGCCTACATCGGCAAGCTCTTCGGCAACCCGGAGAAAAGCACCGAGGATGTCAATGTGCCTGAGCGGCTCAGCTTCATCAAGGACACGGCAATCGCTGTGTCGATTGTCATGGTGCTGGTGTATCTCGTCACCGTCATCGCGGCCGGTCCCGAGTTCGTGGCTGAATTCGCCGGCGACCAGCACTACCTGATCTTCGGTCTGCTTCGTGGTCTCGGCTTCGCAGCCGGCGTCCTTGTGCTGCTTTATGGTGTCCGGATGTTCCTCGCTGAGATCGTGCCCGCCTTCCGCGGCATCGCGCTGAAGATCGTCCCCGGCGCACGCCCCGCGCTCGATGTGCCCGTCATCTTCGCCTATGCACCCAAGGCGCTGATGATCGGTTTCATCTTCGCGTTCTTCGGCACGCTCGTGGGACTCGCCATCTCGATTCCGATCGGCACCGTCATTCCGGTACCCGCCATTATCGGCGCGTTCTTCACCGGTGGTGCGGCCGGTATCTTCGGCAACGCCCTCGGCGGACGCCGCGGCGCGATGATTGCCGGGTTCGTCTATGGTATCCTGCTTTCGGTCCCCGTCGCCTTGTTCTATCCGCTCTATGAGCTGGTCGACTACGGCGTCGAAGGACTCGCCTACCTCGTCACCGATGGCATCACGGCTCTGAGCCTGATCCGGCTGTTCTTCTTCATCGGCGTGCCCGTTGTCGGGCTGATCCTCTTCGCCGCAGCCATCGTCGCTCTGAGCGTCCGTTTCCGCGGCGCGAAGAAAGGCGACCTGCTCGAAGAAGAGCAGAACGAGTGACCGCGCAGCCAAAGGTAGCCCGCCCGCGCGGCGGGCTACTTTTTTTCACAACCGCCCCACACCACGAGGAGGGAGAAACATGCTCAAGACAAGCAAGGAACTGCTCATCGCCGCACAGCGAGCCGGGTATGCCGTGCCGCAGTTCAACGTCTACAATCTAGAGACCATCCAGGCCGTGCTCGCGGCTGGTGAGAAGCACCAAAGCCCTCTCATCCTCGCCGCCACCCCGGGCACCCGGCGTTCGGCGGGCGATGTCTTTATGCATGCGCTCGTGAAGGCCGCCGCCCAGAGCGCCTCCATCCCCATCGCCTATCATCTCGACCACCACACGGCCATCGAGGACATCGTTCCCTCGCTCGAGCTCGGTGCGCGTTCAGTCATGCTCGATGGGTCGATGCTGCCTTTTGAAGAAACCGTCGACCTGGTAAGCCGAGCGGTTGAGCGGGCACATGATTATGGTGCTAGCGTGGAAGGCGAGCTTGGCAAGCTTGTCGGAAGAGAAGATGGCGTGGAAGTCAAAGCCGGCGAGGATCAGTTGACCGACCCTGACCTGGCAAGGACGTTCGTCGAGCGGACTAAGACGGATACTCTCGCGGTGGCCATCGGTACGGCGCATGGGCTTTATGATGCGGAGCCCTCGCTGGATTACGAGCGGTTGAAGGCCATCCGCGAGCGCGTGAAGATTCCGCTTGTGCTCCATGGCGCCTCGGGCCTGCCGGCGGATGCCATCCGCCGCTGCATCGATTACGGCATCGCCAAGGTCAACTTCGCCACCGAGCTGAAGATTCCCTTTGCAGAGGCCCTTCGCGACTTTTTCACCGACCACCCCGAAGAAAACGACCCGCGCAAGTATTTCGCCACCGCCAAGGCGGCCATGCAGCGGGTCGCCGAAGAGAAGATTGAAATCTGCGGCAGTGGAGGGAAGGCGTCTTGATCCTCACCATCACTCCCAATCCCGCTCTGGATCGGATGTATTTCATCGATCGCTTCGATTTCGACGTTGCGCATCGGGTCTCACGCTACACCGTCGACGCCGGCGGCAAGGGCATCAACGTCACGAAAGTCTTGCGGCAGCTGGGCAGGAATGTCCGCGCCGGGGGATTCCTCGGCGGCCGTGAAGGCGGCTACATTGAATCCAGGCTCTCCTCGCTTGGTGTCGAGACCGCTTTTGAGTGGGTGCAACACGCCTCGCGCACGACCATCAGCATCGCCGATGCGTCCGGCCAGACATTCGAACTAGTCGAGCCCGGACCCGCTATTGACGCCAAGCGTCTGGAAGCTTTCTATGCTGGTCTGCCCACGCTTCTACAGGGCGTCGAGGTAGTGGTGCTCTCGGGCAGTTTGGCTGAAGCGCTGCCGACGACCTTCTACCGGACCTGCGTCGATCAAGCCAAGCGCGCCGGAGCGAAGGTCATCCTCGATAGCAGCGGCGAGCCGCTGCGCGAGGGATTGAAAGGTGGACCCGATCTGATAAAGCCGAACCAAAAAGAGCTTGAAGGCTTGCTGGGGCGCACGCTCGACACGGTTGATGAGATCGCCGACGCCGCCCTCGAGACACTGGCCATGGGTGCCGAGGCCGCCGCCGTCTCCCTGGGGGAGGCGGGCATGGTCTACATCGAGCGGGAGCGGTCCTGGCGGCTCGAGGTGCCCTCCATCCGGGCTGTGAACCCGGTAGGCTCCGGCGACAGCGTGGCCGCGGGTCTCGCCGCCGGCCTGGAAGCAAGGCTCGAACTGACGGACATGCTGCGGCGGGCCAACGCCTGCGGGGTCTCGAACGCCGGCCGGGAGGCCATCGGCGACGTCGATCCGGATGCGATTGAGGCTTATGCACAACGCATCCGCATCCGCGAGCTGTGAGCGAACCTTTTTCCTTGAATGACGGAATGCGGTATAATAATTGTGCAATCCACAAAGAAAAGGAGGGGTCGCGATGATTCTCACGAACCTGGACGCCGTCCTCGAAGACGGCGTGCTGGAAGATGCCGTGATTGAGATCGATGACGGGATCATCCGGGACGTACGCAAACGAACGAATGAGGCCGGTGTCGATCTGAAAGGAGCGAGAGTCCTGCCCGGATTCATCGACACACACGTGCACGGCACGGACGACGACGATGCGATGGATGCGGACCCCGAGGGCATCGCCCGCATCTCCCGCAACCTTCTCAAGGAGGGTACCACCGCGTTTCTCTCGACCACGATGACCATGGCCGAACAGGATATCCTCGCGGCTCTTTCCGCAATCCATCAGGCCGAGGCCCCCGGAGCCAGGCTGCTTGGTGTGCATCTTGAGGGCCCGTTCATTAACGAAGCCTACAAGGGCGCGCAGAATCCTGAATACATCGTCAAAGGCACGCCGGAGCTATTTGACCGGTTGAACGATGCAGCCGGCGGCCGCATACGGCTCGTGACGCTCGCGCCCGAGAAACAGGACCCTTCTTTTCTGGACTATCTTCAGAAAGCCGGCGTGGTGGTCTCGATGGGCCACTCCGATGCGAAGATGGCCGATGTCAAAGAGGCCATGGAGCGAGGCGTGAAGCGCGTCACGCACTGCTACAACGGGATGTCGAAATTCCACCACCGCGACCTCGGGCTCACCGGCATGGCCCTCTATGAAGATGAGCTGATGGCGGAGGTCATCGCCGATCGGATCCACACCTCCGCCGAGGCGCTGGACTTCTTCGCCAAGAACAAGCCCCTCGACCAGATCACGCTCGTCACCGACGCTATTCGTGCGAAGAACCTCCCCGATGGCCAATACACCCTCGGCGGGCAGCCCATCCACGTCAAGGACGGCGTCTCGCGGCTGGAGTCGGGTTCGATCGCCGGCAGCACCCTGCATCTCAACCGCGCGGTGCGCATCATGAACGAATCCACGCGGCTGGATATCGTCGCGCTGGCCAGGGCGGCGAGCACGAACCCCGCCCGCACCCTCGGCATCGACGACCGTCATGGGACCATCGAAGCGGGAAAAGCCGCCGACCTGACGGTTCTCGATGCAGATTTCGACGTGGTGGCGACGCTGGTCGATGGCGAATTCCGCTACCAGCGTTGAGAGACGAATATTCCACACCATGAAGCGCCCCTCCCTGCATGGATGCCGGGAGGGGCTTTTTTTGTTTAGTGGCGTCTGCCATACAGGTCTCTCCATCAATTTTTTTGCAATTTTCATCAGATTTCGTTGAAGATCATCAACTTTCCCTACTCGCGCGAATGCTTCGTTTGCGTTACAATGGTCGGTGTGAGGAGGATGAGAAGTGGACGATTTTTTTGAAACCGTGGACCGGAAAGGCAGCGATTCAGCGAAATACAAGCGCGCGGCGGCGAAAAGCGACCATCCCGACCCCATCGCCCTCTCGGTCGCCGATTCGGATTATGAGACCGCCCCTGTAATCAAGCAGGCGCTTCGCGAGCGGGTCGGACACGGCGCCTTCGGCTATGCCGGTGCGGGAGAGAGGTTCTTCCAAGCGATCCGGGAGTGGAACGCCAGACGCTACGGACTCGAACTTGAGAAGTCATGGATTCTACCCGCCCCCAAGGTGCTGACGTCCATTGCGGCGCTCGTGCAGGCGCTCAGCGAGCCCGGGGAGCGGATCGCCATCCAGACGCCCGTCTACCATGTCTTCGAGCCCCTGATCCAATCCACCGGGCGCAAGGTCGCCCACAACCCGCTACGCATCGGGGACACCCGCTACGAGATGGACCTCAAGGGACTTGAAGCGCAGCTGGCCTCAGGGGTTCGGATCGTACTGCTTTGTTCGCCGCACAACCCCGTCGGACGGGTGTGGAGCGAACAGGAGCTCTCGCAGCTTATCACGCTGTGCCGCACGTATGGCGCGACACTTCTGAGCGATGAGATCCACGCGGACATCATCCATCCCGACCGGCGGTTCGTCAGCGCCGGGGCCTTCTTCGGTGAATACAGCAAGATCGTCCTGATCAACGCCCCGAGCAAGACCTTCAACATCGCCGGGCTGCAGGCGGCCTACGTCGTCGCGCCTGATCGGCATATCCGCCGCCGCTTGAAGGAAGCGTTCCAAGCGATGCACATCGGAGCCCCGAACGTGCTCGCCCTTCGCGCGCTGGAAGCCGCCTACGAAGAAGGGGACGGCTGGGTCGATGCCCAGAACGTCCACATCCAGAGGCAGTATGAACGCCTGCAAGCGGCGTTCGCCGATTTTCTGCCCGCAAGCAAGATCGCACCGCTCGAAGGCACGTATCTGGCCTGGGTGGATGTCTCTTCATCCGGCATGGACGGGGCCGCCTTCACAGAAGGGCTCTATCCTTACGGCGTCGTCCTCTCGCCCGGCGTTCAGTTCGGCGGGCGCTCGCAAGCGTACGTGCGCATCGCCCTCTCCTGCTCATTGTCACGGCTCGACGAAGCGCTCCGCCGGATGGGAGACTTCTGCCGGGCGCAGATGAAAGAATAGGCCGCCCCTGAGGGGACGGCCTTTATTCTTCCTCGCGGGAATGGTGGAACGCTTCGATCCGCTTGAGTTCATCCGGGATGTCGATGCCCTGTGGACAGTGCTCGAGACAGACCCCGCAGGCGATGCAGGCCTCGGGGCGCGCGTTTGGGTCCTTTTTTTCTATTCGGCCCACGAGGGCGCCCTCTCGTTCCGTGATGGCGTATTCGTTGTAGGCGCGGAAGACGCCGGGGATGTCGACGCCTTCCGGACAGGGTGTGCAGTAGCCGCAGTCGGTGCAGGGGATCGTCCGGCTCTGCAGAAAGGCTTCAAGAGCTTCATCAAGCACACGCTGTTCGCTGTCGGTGAGCGGGGAGAAATCGGTGAACGTTTCCAGGTTCTCCTGCGTCTGATCCAGATTCGACATGCCTGAGAGCACGACGAGGACGTTCTCAAGCGAGGCTGTGTAGCGCAGCGCCCACGATGCCGGACTCTGGCGGGCATCGTAATTGCTCAGGATCTCCCGGGCGGATTCGTTCAGTCTCGCGAGCGCGCCGCCGCGGATGGGCTCCATGACGATGACGGGCAGGTTGTATTCTACGGCGAGTCGGTATTGACGCCGGGCGTTTTGGAAGTCCCAATCGAGATAGTTGATCTGCAGCTGCACGAAGTCCCACGGGTGAAAATCGAGAATGGTCTTCAGCACGTCCGGGGTGTCGTGAAAGGAAAAACCCAGATGCTTGATGCGGCCCTCATGCTTCATTCTTTCAAGAAAGTCCATCACGCCGGGTTCGCGGTAGCGCTCGAGAAGCCTGCGGTTGAGCGCATGCGCGAGATAGAAGTCGAAATACTCCACGCCGCAGCGCTCTAACTGCTCGAAGAAGATGCGCTCGGCATCCTCGGCCGATTCGATCTCCCAGCTGGGCAGCTTGGAGACCAGATAATAGCTTTCGCGTGGATACTGGGAGAGGACCCTTCCGACGAAAGGCTCGCTGGCGCCGCCGTGGTAGGGATAGGCGGTGTCGAAATAGTTGACGCCGCGCTGGTAGGCGAGCTCGAGCATCTCTGTGGCGCGTTCCTCGTCGATGTCGCTCGGGTCGTCGCTGTTGAGCGGGAGGCGCATGCAGCCGAAACCGAGCAGTGAAGGTTCGGCGTCGATTGATGGGAAGTTGTGGCGTTTGCGGGTGATGGGTTTCATCGGGACCCTCCTTTGTGGGTGCTGTGGATGAGCATGCGGGCGCGCGGGGCTTCCAGCACACGGTAATGGGGCTGGTAGGCGGACCGATAGGTGTCTGAGTGGGACAGCGGCTTTGGGGGTGAGGCGAGGGTTTTCACCCACGCCTGGACGTCGGCCGGCGGGATGGGGAGTTCGCCGGCTTCGGCCATGTCGAGCAGCACCTCGCAGAGCGCCCGGTAACGTCTGTGCCCGGCATCGGGGTCGAAAGCGGTGTGCAGGGCGCATGCGAAGGCGCAGGCGATCCGCTCGATGGGGATGCCGGCGTCGATGGCCGGCCCTAGATGCACCCGCGCGTAGCCTAGGGGCAGCGGCTCGAAATGCGGCTGATTGACAGGTCGTGGCAGGTTACGAGCTTCCTGCTCGAGGCGGGTGAGAATCACCTCATCGGCAGGCGGTTTTCGCCCGTGGGCCGGGCCGAAGGCCGATTGGTGGATGAGCTTCAGATAATCCCCGGCCTGCATGAGCGGGTAGCGGCGGGCGTGGGCCTTGAGGATGCTGCGGATGGCTTGATTGTCGTCCATGAATCGCCCTCCTTACAAATTTATCCTACCATGAGAGGCGTGTGATGGAAACACCCGGGTAAAAGCCACGTTGAAGGTCGTCGGACTGGCGGGTATAATGAAGATGAGAAGGGGGTGGGACCCATGAAAGAAGCGATGCATTATGAACGGCTCGAGTCATCCGCCGTGCGCTGTGGGCTTTGTCCGCACGAGTGTCGGATTGAAGCGGGAAGCCGCGGTCTGTGCGGCGTGAGAGAGAATCGCGGGGGAACCCTGTATGCGTTGAATTATGGCATGACCGCGGCTTCCGCCATCGACCCGATCGAGAAGAAACCGCTGCATGCGTTTTTACCGGGGACATGGTCCTATTCCTATGCGGCGGTCGGCTGCAACATGCGCTGCGGATGGTGCCAGAACTACGCCCTCTCCCAGAGTCCGAAGCAGAACCGCCGCATCAAGGGTCGCTTCCTCGAGCCAGAGACCCACGTCGAACTTGCCCGCCGATATGGCTGTGAAAGCCTGGCGGCGACCTATTCCGAACCGACGATCTATTTTGAATACGCGCTTTCGATCATGCGTCTCGCCCACGAGGCCGGCCTGAAAAACATCTGGGTCTCGAACGGATTCATCAACCCCGCGCCCCTTGAGGACATCCTGCCTTACCTCGATGCGGCGAACATCGATTACAAGGGCCCCTCCGACGAGATGTATCGGCGGCACTGCGGCGCGCGTGCCGCGCCCGTGATGGAGACGATGCGCCGCCTGCAGCAGGCCGGGAAGCATCTGGAAGTGACCACGCTGATCATCCCCGGCATCAACGACAGCGAGGATTCCCTCGAAGCCATCGCCGCCGCGCTTTCGTCCAATCTGAAGGCGGACACGCCCTGGCATCTCTCCCGCTTCTTCCCCGCCTGGAAGTCCACCCGTCCGCCCACGCCCCTCCCCACGCTCAAGCGGGCCCGCCGCATCGGCCGCAAACACGGGATGCGGAATATCCGCTTAGGGAACGTCTAACGATTTCACACCCATTCCGGAGGTGGTTTCATGCCGATCCTTGGCGCCTATGTCGTCCCTCATCCCCCGCTCGCCCACCGCGCGGTGGGCCGGGGCAAGGAGCGTCACATCGCCGACACGCTGGAGGGTTTTCGGCGGGTTGCCGCGGATATCGCAAAGAAAGCCCCTGACACCGTGATTCTCATCTCCCCGCACGCGCCGGCCTATGCCGATTATTTCCACATCACTCCGGGAGATAAGGTCGAAGGGTCGCTCGCGCAGTTCGGTGCGCCGGAGGCCGTTTTCTCCTATGAGTTGGACACAACGCTTTGTGAAGCCATCGCCGATGCCTATCGCGAAGCCGGGCTGCCCGGGGGCCTTGAAGGCGCTTCGGGGGATGCGCTCGACCATGGCGCGATGGTGCCGCTGCATTTCATCGAGGAGGCGTATTCTGCCTTCCGGCTTGTCCGCCTCTCCCCTTCCGGTTTGCGCCTTCACGACCACCTTCGCGCCGGGCTGGCCATCCATCACGCGGTCGAACGCACAGAGCGCCGCGTGGTGCTTATCGCCAGCGGTGATCTCTCGCATAGACTCAAGCACGAGGGGCCCTACGGCTTCGCTGAGGAAGGTCCCCTCTTCGATGAGCAGCTTGTCGAAGTCCTCAGAAGCAAGCAGTTCGAGCGCCTCGCCACGTTCGACGCCTCCCTCACCGAGCGCGCCGCCGAATGCGGCCTGCGCCCTTTCACCATGATGGGCGGCGCGCTAGAGGGTCTGGATGTGGATGCGCACTTCCACAGTTACGAAGGGCCCTTCGGGGTCGGATACGCGGTGGTCTCCTACTCAGTCAAGGACGCAGCTTCAGAGTCCAAAAGCAAGCAGGAAGCCTCTTCAGACGAGGCGAAGCAGAGCCCCTCCCCGCACGTGCGTCTCGCCCGCGGAGCTTTGCAGAGCTACCTAAAACACGGCCGCATCGCCTTGGATGCTTCCGCCGCCGAAGCGCTTTTTAAGGAAGCGCCGAGGGGAACCTTCGTCACGCTATTCAAGGATGGGAATCTGCGCGGGTGCATCGGTACGGAGCGCGCGCAGCACAGCTCCCTGCCCGAAGAGATTGCGGCTGCCGCGGTGGCGGCCGCGAGGCAGGATCCCAGGTTCCCGCCAGTTGAACGTGAGGAGCTCGACGAGCTCGAGATCAAGGTCGACGTGCTCGAGCCCGCCGAACGGACGACGTTCGAGGACCTCGACCCGGCCGAATACGGCATCCTCGTCGAAGCCGGGGACCGGCGAGGGATACTGCTTCCAGACCTTGAAGGCATCGACACCGCCCGGAAGCAACTCGCCGTCGCCCTCAAAAAAGCCGGCATCGGCCCGGGCGAACCCTACACGCTCAAACGTTTCACCGTCACGCGCCATCGGTAAGACCGCCCGTCGCTTGCAAGCGGCGGGGGTTTGTCGCATAATGGGAGCAGGCCCCTGATTGAGGAGCTTACTTGTGCTGAAAGGAAAGGGATGACTATGGTGAAGCGCGAAAAACAACTCGCGCGTGAATTGAAATACGATTGCGACTTCCTGCAGGTCTATGAGGATACGGTCGCGCTGCCTTCGGGAAAAGAAGGGCGGCGCGTGGTCGTCGAGCACGTCGGGGCCGCCGCCGTGCTGCCGATCACACCCGAAAAGGAAGTCGTGCTTGTCCGTCAGCACCGCTATGCCGCGGGCGTCGACAGTCTCGAGATCCCCGCGGGCAAGAAGGATGAGGCGACGGAAGATGGACGCGTCTGTGCCGTGCGCGAGCTCGAAGAGGAGACCGGCTATCGTGCAAAGGACCTCGAGCCGATCTCGACCATCTACTCGGCCATCGGCTTCTCCAACGAGCAGATCGAGATATTCGTCGCCCAGGAGGTTGAATTGCTAAAGGCGCCGCCCGAGGGGGATGAGGACGAAGACATTGAAATTGTCAGGATGCCTCTAGACGAAGCGGTGCAGCTGGCGAAAAGCGGCGACATACAGGATGCGAAGACCGTCATCGCGCTGCTTTCGCTCGAGACTTGAATGATGAGGAGGACACCGGATGGCTGCTTATGAGCAGACACGTCGTTTCTGGGATCAGGTCTTCGCCGGGCACGAATCCTCGGCGGAAGCCTCGCTGAGCAGCGGGGATGAAACATTGGATGCCGCGCTGGATACGCTTGTCGAGGCGCGCGGACGCGTGCTGGACTTCGGCTGCGGGTCGGGACGGATGCTTTTGCGTCTTTCGAAGGTGCGACAGGCCGAGTGCACGGGCGTGGATTTATCGAGCAGCGCCCTCGAGGCCGCCGAGGCATTATTCGCCAAGGCCGGCGGGAGTGTCCATCTCAAGCAGGGGTCGACAGAAGTGCTCGATGTGTTCGCGGATTCAGCCTTCGACGGGGCGATTCTCTCCAACATCCTCGACAACCTGACCGAGGCCGATGCTCTGCGGACGATCGATGCCCTTGCGCGCATCTTGAAACCCGGGGGCAGGCTGCTGGTGAAAATGAATCCTTATCTAGACGCCGAGACGCTTGAAGCCGAGGGGCTTGAACACGTGGAGGAGTCCTTGTATCAGGAGCCTGGCGGTCTATATCTTCTGAACCATGGTGACGCTGCCTGGTTCGAACGTTTCGCCCCCGCTTTCACCTGCATTCAAGAGACGAAAGTGTGGTTGGGGAAAAACCGTGAACAGGAGAACCGGCTGTACGTATTTCAAAGACGGGAGGCGTCGGATTGAAATCCACGCTGCTTTTTTTCGCGAGGCTCGTCTCGGTGGTGCTTATCCTCTCCCTGAGTGCTCTGCTTCTCAACCTGCTGTTCACCCACGGCGCCGAGGCGTTCTTCCATCTTTTGGCGCTGGCCGGACTGGACTTGGGTGAGGAAGCCCTGCATGTCTGGCTCTTCCGGCTGGATTTCTACGGGCTGCTTTTCGTGGTGGCGGTGCTGAGCCTTCTTTATGGCGCCGTCCGCTTCCTTCTGCGGCGTGATTTCATCCGTCACTCGCGGCTCTATCCCCCGAGGCAAAACAGTCTGCTTCTTGCCATCCCCATCGGCGTGTCGATTGTCTTCTTGAGCAGCTCTTTGCTGCGGCTGGTGCGGCATTTCTTTCCCGTGACTCTCGCGGAGCTGCAGTCGCGGCTCGAGGTGGTCGCGGAAGGGGAGGCGACGGCGATGGTGTTCGCGATGGTGCTGTTCGCCCCTTTCTTCGAGGAGATTTTCTTCCGCGGCATTCTTTTCCGCGTATTCGAACGCCAGCGGGCGTCGCTGTGGATGAGTCTCGTGCTGACTGCCTTTTTGTTCGCGGTGTATCAGATGAACGTGGTCGATGGGCTGGTCGCCTTCGCGCTCGGACTTGTGGTCGGGCTCGCTTTCATCTGGAGTCGTTCGATCTGGGTGCCGATTCTCATCCATCTGACGCACAACGGTTTTTACACCCTCTGGCGGCGCGGGGTTTTCGAAGGCGCGTTCGATGCGATTCCTGAACTCGAGGTGGCCCTGCCTGCGGTGTTTGTCTTCGGGGTGCTGCCGGTTAGCTTGTGGCGGCTTCATCGTACATCGAAGCGGTGAATACCATGAATGACGCTTGCCCCGAGGACATCTAAACGTTTTATTTAACTGGTGAATCTGTTATAATATCAGTGATTTTGCAAAAGAACAGAAGGTGAAAGGCATGCTTGAATACATCAAGCTCCGCTATAAACTGTTTCTGATCCTGGTGGCGTTCTGGTTTCTCTTTGCCCTCAACTTCTCGCCGGAGACCGTGCTCGCCGGCGTCGTGATTCCGGTGGTCCTGACTGAGGTGACCCATCGGACTGTCTATGGGGAGGGGCAGAGTTATCGCTCCTTCTCGCCGTGGCGTTTGATCCACTATGTCTTTTTTTTGTTAGTCGGAATCTTTCAGGCGGCGATTATCTTCATCCTCAACCTGATTTTCCGGCATTATGAGCCGATCGTCTTCACGATGCAGCTCGATGTCGAGGCCGACATCGACGTCGGCATCGTCGCGAATTCGATCACCCTGACGCCGGGGACGATCACCATCGACAGCAACATGAAAAAGCGTACCGTGACCGTGCTCACCTTATCCCGCATCGGGGTGTCCCGCGAGGAAGTGGAGGCGCCGATCCGTGAGCGATTCGAGCGGCTGCTCAGACGCAAAAGGAGGGACCTTTGATGCTTGAGATCAGCGCTGTTTTAGAAGGGTTCCTCTATTTCACGATGTTCGTGCTCATCCTCGCGATCGGTGCCGGGCTTGTCCGGCTGCTCATCGGTCCGACGATCTGGGACCGCATCCTGATGGTCAATCTGATCAGCATCAAGGTGGTCATGCTCGTGGTGATCTTCGCCACTGTCAGCGACAGTCTGCTGGTCCTTGATGTCGCCATCGCCTATGGCATCGTGGGCTTTCTGACCATTACGCTGCTTTCGAAATTCATCATGACTGGGGGGCGTGAAAAATGACCGTAATCCCGATGGCTCTTCTCGTCCTCAGCTGGATTCTGATTGTTTTCGGGATGGTGAGTCTCTTCCGGCTGAAGAATCTCTACACCCGGTTTCTCTCGGCGACCATCATCGACACGATTTCGAGTCTGGTAGTCCTTTTTGCATTGATGGTGATCTCCATCGTGTGTCATGACGAAGGGCCGTTGTATTTTTGTTATCGTTATCTAATCCGATTCTTGCTGCTGGTGGGCTTCCTGCTGATTACGAACCCCATCAGCGCGCATGTCGTCATCCGGAGCGCCTTCCTGACAGGCGTGCCCATCAAGCGGCTGGAAGCCGAAGAGAAGGAGGCTGCGGACAATGGCTGATCTGACACTGCTGGAAATCACGGCGTATGCGCTGCAGATTCTGCTCATCTTCATCGCCATCGCGATCGTGCTGCACAAGAACAACCGCACGATCATTATTCTGATTGCATCGTTCTCGTTAGTGGTTTCGGCGCTTTACGTCATCAACAACGCCCCGGATGTCGCCATTGCGGAAGTGGCGATCGGGGCGGCGATCATCCCGCTTATCTACGTCATCAGCATCTCCCGTCAGCGCGAGTTCATCGTGCTGGACCGGGCGATGGATGATTTCATCATCAGCGACGAGGAGTTCACCGGGTATGGTTATCGCCTCCTCAAGCAGTTTACGGACCATTATCATCTGGACCTGAACATCTGCAACGACCCGATGATCTGCCAGATGGAGGGACCCGACCAGAATGTCTGCGAACGCACCAACGTCGACTTGATTGTCAGCAAGGATGAAAAGACCGGCACTTATTACCTGAAGGGAAAGGAATCGAGCCTCCTCATGCACAAGCTCGAGGAAATGGCCGCGGACTATTCAGACATCGAGGTCCAGACCTTCAAGGATGTTGAGTTCGGTGAGTAGGAAACTAATCCTGATTGCAGCCATGGCGGTGGTTTTCGGTCTTTTCGCCGCTTCGCTCATCGACCTCGCCAGTCTCTACAACGACGCGACGAAGGATTATTTCTTCGAACACGGCTTCGAGGAGACCGGTTCGAACAACCTCGTCACCGGCATCCTGCTGGATTATCGCCTCTTCGACAGCCTGTTTGAAGCGGGCATCCTGCTGGTGGCCGTCTCGGGCGTCATCTGGGTCAGCAAGCACGACTTCGCGGACAAGAACCCGAATTTCATGATCGACAAATACAAGACCCCGGATCTGTTCATCTCCTTTGCGAGGCTTGTCTATCCGCTGCTGCTCGCATTCGGCCTCTACATCATCCTCAATGGACATCTCTCCCCGGGCGGAGGCTTCCAGGGCGGAGCCCTGGCCGCGACGGCGATTCTCATCCTCTATTTCATCGACAAAAATAAAGAGACCGATATCAAGCGCATCGTGACCATCGAGAAAGTGCTCTATCTGGCGATCATCCTCGTGGCGCTGCTCAGCCTCTTCACCCGTTCGACCGCTTTCACCAACTTCGTCGCGCCGGCCGCCGGACGGCAGTGGCAGGTCGTCTATCTTGTCACCCTCAATGTGCTCATCGGTCTGAAGGTTGCCTTCGGGCTGTGGACGATCTTCACCGCCTTCCTCAAGGAGGGTCGTTGAATGGATCCGCTACTGACTTTTATTGTGATTCTCGTCGGTTTCTACGGTCTCGCCACGAGCAACAACATCATCAAGAGCGTCTTCTGCATCACCATCATCGAATCCGGCATCATCCTGCTGTTTTTGAATCTCGGCAACTTCGAGGGCGGGACGATTCCGATTATCGGGGAGGACGTCGTGGCCATCGTCGACCCGCTGCCGCAGGCGCTGATGATCACCACCATCGTCATCGGCTCGACCGTCACAGCGCTGGCGTTGATGCTTTGTATCAAGCTCTTCCATCACTACGGCTCGATTGAGTGGTCGAAGATTTTCGGCAAGGGTGATGCGTCATGATGGCGAACATCGCCCTGCTGCTGATCTTCCTGCCCGTGCTCACCGCGATTGTGATTTATGTGCTGCAGCCCAGGCGTTCGCACGAAATCGCCCTCGTGATGCAGGCGGTGCTCACCGTCTTTGCGGTGGTTTATGCCCTGCATTTCCAGGCCGACTTCTCCGAGACGCTGATCGTCATCGGCGGCTGGGAGGAGCGCATCGGCATCTCGCTTTTGAACGACCGGCTCAGCCTGCCGTTCGTGTTCATGTCGCTGTTCCTCTGGTGGATGGTGCTCATCTACACCTACGACGAGCACGATTCCTCCCCGACGTTCCTGTTTTTCCTGTTGTTTTTGCAGGGTGTCTTCATGGGCGTGCTGCAGACCAATGACCTGTTCAACCTGTTTGTCTTCCTCGAGCTCATGACGATCATTGTCACCGTGCTGATCGCCTTCCGCAAGATCGGCAGTTCGATCCGCGCGGGCATCTATTATCTGCTCATCAACACCGCCGGCGTGCTTGCTTTCCTGATCGGCGTGATTCTGCTATATTACAGTTTCGGCACGCTCAACATCGCCGCTATCGGCGGCGAGATGGCCGGGCATGGCGATTACAGAGTCATTCAGCTTTCGTTCGTGCTGATGATGACGGGCGCGACCGTCAAGGCGGCCCTTTTTCCGCTGTTCAGCTGGCTGCCGAAGGCCCATGGCGCGGCCCCGAGTCCGATCAGCGCCTTGCTTTCGGGCATCATCGTCAAGGCGGGCATCTACATGTTCATCCGCCTCAACGACATGTTCGCACCCGCCGGCATCGAGTATGAGACCTTCTTCTTGATCGTCGGTCTCGCGACCGGCTTTGTGGGCGCCGTCTTCGCGGTGCTGCAGACGAACATCAAGGAGCTGCTCGCCTACAGCACCCTCGCGCAGCTGGGCATCATCCTCGTCGGTCTCGTCGTCATGGACGGCTATTCGGGCGGGTTGCTGCATGTGCTCAACCATGCGCTCTTCAAGGCGCTGCTCTTCCTTGGCGCCGGGTTGATCGTGGTCGTCTATCGCACGAAAGAGCTCGCCAAGATCCGCGGGGTGGCAAAGTCCATGCCTGTGACCACTGTGATGATGTTCATCGGAATGCTCTCCATCGCCGGTGCGCCGCTGACAAACGGCTATGTCTCCAAGTCTTTCATCACCGGGGCGCTGGAAGGGGAGCCTCTGCTTTACTATGCCGTCTTCTTGATCAACGTCGGCAGCGTCGCCGGTTTCGTCAAGCTTTCAGCGATTTTCTTCGGTGAGAAAAAGCTGAGCTATCCCTTCAGCCACATCCACAAAGTCCTGCCGCTGGTGTTGATCGCCGGGGCCTGCATGGCGTTCGGTCTGTTTCATGTGCCGCTTGCCGAAACGCTGCTCGATGTGGATCTGGCGCATGTCTCGCGCTTCACCCTCGGCGGGCTGCTCGAGTTCCTCGTCATGGTTGCTTTTGGCGCCTTGTTCGTCAGGTTCGTGCTCAGCCGCGGGTTCCGTACGCTCGCCCGCGTCGGAAAGTTCCGGTTGGCCTTCGAGACGGCGAACTATCTGCTGGTGATCTACCTGGCCGTGCTCGGCGTTTACTTCGTACTGCTTTGAACCGCCCATAACAAAAACCGGCCTGCTTGCTCTGGGATGACTCCCAGACGAGCGGGCCGGTTTCTTTTTTTAGTCGCCTTGTCTCGGGCGGTAGCGGAACTTCCGCGAGCGGCGGTCCGTCTGCTTGAAGGTGATGTCGAAAGCCGCGAGGAGGTCCTTGAAGGCCTGGGCCTGCTCTTCATTCACCTCGGCCTTGGACGAATCGATGCGGGTGCCGATTTCATAGTAGGTGCGGCCCCGGTGGGAGATCTTGTCGAAGTAGACATAAAAGTCGAGATACTCCGCGTAGACGCGGTTGACGCGAATCATGTTCACGTTGCGGACCTCGCCGCCGTGGATGGAATCCAGGTCCTTGATCTCGCCTTCGGGCAGTTCGTTGTTGTAGACCATCCGGCGCATCTCGCGTTCGCTCAGGCGCTGGTGGTATTCGAGATAGGTCGCTTCGTCGATGGTGGGCACCTTGAGGGTGAGGTGATAGGAGGTGTGTTTCTCCTTGCGGATGGTGCGCACCCGCAGGGTGATGTCCCGCTCGGCCAGCTCGCCTTCGGGCGTGTCGAAGTAGTAGTTGAAATGGATGTCCTTCGAATCGCTGAACTGCACCATCAAGTAATCCATGATCTCGTGGCATTGCG
>PULR01000051.1 GCA_003551005.1 Mollicutes bacterium | reverse complement strand
TCAGCCAGGGCTCTCAGCTTTTCTTTCTTGTTCACTTTTGGTTTTCTTCCCATAAAGAAATCCCCCTAAAGTAGTCTGCATGTTATTTTTTTGCAGTGTCTACTTTAAGGGGATCATATCAGAAGCGGTGCCTTTTTACGTCGTGAGGCGGTTCAATCCCCGACAACGGTACGGATGATTGTCAGCGGTTTTTGTTGTTCCGCTTCGAACTGTTCCTGAAAGCTTTCCTTTTCCGGCGCTTCCTGAGGGGAACCATAAAAGGCGAGCACAACGGGGGTCTGCGAGAGGCGTGCATACTTCGCGCCCAGCGCCCCCGATTGTCGCGCTTTTTCAACAAGCCTTTCCTGCAGTTTGCTGACCAGGCCGAGCAAATCGCGCACCGATGCATGCGCCTGATCCAGCAAATCACCGAAGATGATCGCATCGGATTCTTCAAGCGTCTCCACAGCTTGTTCAATTCGGGACTGCTCGAAATGGACATGCTCGACATGATGAAGCGTCTCCCCCCTGCGGAGCTTGTCTCTCAGGGAAGCGAAGGTCTGCTGGTCAAGCTCGCTGAGGGTTTTGACGGCGCGGTATTTCTGCACCGAGGAAAGGGCGCGCTCAAGAATTCTCACCCGCTCGTCGATGCCCTCTTGCAGGGCGAAACGTGGCTGCTTGGGTATCATGACATCAAGAACGGTCCCCTTCGGCAGTGGCAACTGCCGGAAATCGCCTTGGAGCGTCTTCACGAGAAGCGCCTTGCCGGGCTCGGCGAGTAGGGAGGCATAATGATGGGTCGCCGAGGGCGAACGGCCGTAGATGCGGCGCTCGACCTCGCGCGCATAATGAATCCGCCGTTCAATCGGCACGGAAAAGCCGTTCTGCTCGATGAACAACGAGAAAAGAAGCTGCAGAAGATTCGGCAGCAAAAACACGTTGAGGTCTGTTTCGACCTCGCAGGTGAAAACAATGTCGAATCCGTCCTCGAGGGTGTAGCCTTCGTACTGCAGCTTGGCGATAAGCGCTTCGAAGGCCTCGGCGAGCTTCTCGTCGCGGCCGCGTTCGAGACGGCGCAGGTCAATCTCTACCATGCGTCGGGACTGGAAGAGCCGGAGGGCGATGCGGACGAGGTAATCGTCGCGCAGGCTCCACGCGGCGCGGAGTCGCGGCTGCAGAGCCGTTGTAAGGATGGCGCCTCCGTCGTAGTCGCAGAAATCGCCGAGCAGCCCGACGGTGAGCGGGCCGGCGACCTCGCCAACCGGCTGTCGGCCGAAGAGATTCTGATGGATGTCGCTGAGTGATGCAGCCACAATAACTCCCCCTTCCTTCAGCGGTGGTAGGATGCGAACAACCTCAAACGTCCTGCTCGAACGGTCCAATCCGGGTGGGGTCGTTGATGGTGCGTTTGAAGGCCGTGAAGATGTGTCGTGTCATGCGCGCGTCCTCTAGGGCGTCGTGGGCTTGTTCATCCTGCTGGAAGCCGTATGCGAGGTACGTCTTGAGCAGTCCGAGGTCGTTCTTGAGATGAAAGTAGTTCTTGTGGAGTTCAAGCAGGTTGACGAACCGGGCGCCTCGTCCGAGAGGACGCAGATTGTGGATCGTGTATGCCTCCTGCAGGGCGAGCTTGTCGTTGCGACCCCACACGACGATGGCCGGGGCGTGTTCCTGCACGAGACCGCGTAGTCTGGCATAGAAAGTTTCAAAAGAGACGCCATCATCGACATCGGCCTGTCCGACATCGAGGAACTTCTTCGTCCGCGGGGTGATGCGCGGGTGTTTCTTGGGCCGGATGAATGTCCGATGCTCCTCGAGGACATTATCCGCAGCATCCACGAGCACGTAGCCGGCCTGGATGATCTCCTGGGTGAAATCCGGCTGCTTGTGGTAGGGGTGCATGCTCATCTCGAAATCAAGGAACAACCGCGTCCCGATGCGGTTGATGAAACGCCGCACGCCTTCTCTGAGACGGCGCTGCGAGAAGACATCGCGCGGGCGGCGTCCGGGGGCGACGATGCGACGGATCCGGCGGATCTTGAACCGGTGCAGGCCGTGCTTGCGCTGGATGTCGCCCGCATCAAGCACGACGTAGTTGCCTTTTGCAAGCAAGGGCAGATAGCGGTTGAACTGGGCGCGCTGCAAGTAATAGGCCCGCTTGGCGCGCGGGGTTTTGAGCGTCAATGTGCGTCTGCGTGTGTCGAGGTGTTCGATCTTCCCGTGGTGGATCATCCAATCACCTTTTCAAGCGGTCTTCGAGATGGCTTTTCAGGTTGTCGACGGTCTTTTTGGGGATGCCGAGCTGGCGGAGTTCCTGATCGGATGCTTCGGCGACGCGTTTCGCCGTCCGATATTGATTGAGCAACTTCTGCTTGGTCTTTTGACCGACACCGGGGATGCCATCAAGGGCGCTTTCGAAGACGCCCTTCTCCCGGCGGTCGCGGTGAAAGCTGACGGCGAAACGGTGGGCCTCCTCCTGAATGGAGGAAAGAAAATTGAACAACCGCCCGTGCCGGTCGAGCTCGAGCGTACCATGGTTCTCATCGAGCAGATGGTGCGTCTTGTGGTCCTCGCTTTTCACGATTCCGGCAAGCGGCAGGTCGAGCTCGAGACTGTTCAAGACCTCCCTCGCGGCGTTCATCTGCTGGATGCCGCCATCCACGAGAATCAAATCGGGCCGGGGCAGATCCTCGAGAATCACCCGGCGGTAGCGTCGGTAGATGACTTCCCGCATCTGGTCGACATCGCTGATCCGGCCCTCTGGCTGATCAAGCTTGAATTTCCGATATTCATGCTTGCTCGGCCGGGCGTTACGGAAGACAACCAGGCTGCTTACGGGGTGCGACCCGTGCAGGTGGGCGTTGTCGAAGGCCTCGATGTGGTAGGGAATGTCGATCTCGAGCAGCTCCGCAAGCGATTCAAGCACGCCGTAGGTCCGCTCTTCTTGCTCTTCGGCCCGGGATTTCTCGTTACGGAGCGTTTCGGCGGCGTTGGTCACGGCCATCTCCATCAGCTTGCGCTTATCACCGCGCTGGGGGCGGCGCACACGGAAGCCGATGGCTCTTGCGAGCTCCTCGATGGCCGCAGGGCGGTTGGTGAGGACCTCCCTGGGCACCGGATAGGTCCGATAGAACTGACCGATGAAGTCCCGAAGCGCTGTGTCTGCATCCGCATGATGGCGCATGATCTTCTTGTCCGTGGCGTGGACCTTCCCGTTGCGCACGAAGATGATCGACAAAGCTAAAATGCCCTCTTGATCAGCGACACCGACCACATCCCGGGGGGTGGGGTCGTTGAAATGAACGGCCTGACGTTCCTCTGTCGTGGCCCGGATGGCATCGATCGTCTCCTTGTACTCCTGCGCGCGTTCGAACTCCAGATTTTCACTGGCTTGGTGCATCTTCGCCTCGAGATTCTCGATGACCCCGCGGGTGTTGCCGCGCAGGAAACTTTTCACTTCTTTTTCAATGCGTCGGTATTCCGTCTGCGGAACGTCCTTGATGCACGGAGCGAGGCACTGTCCGAGATGATAGTAAAGACAGGGCTCATCAGGCAGTGTGTGGCATTTGCGCAATGGGTAGAGCCGATTGAGGATGCGCAGCGTCTCACGCGCCGCCCGGACGTTGGGATAGGGGCCGAAGAGGCGCTGGCGGCGCTTGTTTCGCACCCGGCGGGTGACGATGAGCTTCGGGTGCTTCTCGCGGGTCAGCTCGATGTAGGGATAGGACTTGTCGTCGGTGAGCAGGACGTTGTAGCGAGGCTGGTACTGCTTGATAAGGTCGAGTTCGAGAATCAACGCCTCGATCTCGCTGTTGGTGACGATGTAGTCGAAATCATCGACCTGCGAGACCATCTTCTGCGTCTTGTAGTCATGGGAGCCGGTGAAATAACTCATCAGGCGGCTTTTCAAGTCCTTGGCCTTGCCGACGTAGATCACACGCCCGGAAGCATCCTTCATCTGATAGGAACCGGGCTTTCGCGGGGTATGGGTCAGTTTTTCACGAATCATCGGGCGACCCCCTGTCAGGTGGGATCAGCTCCGCACCTTTCAGTTGTCCTCATCGTCCTCGAGCACGGCCTTGAGGCCACGTTCGATACGATTGGCGCGGTCGAGAGTCTCGTCGTAGTTGAAACGCAGTGTGGGCATCTTGCGGAGCTGGACGCGTTCGGCAAGGGCGGTGCGGATGAACTTGCTGCTGCGTTCAAGCGCCGTAGCGACGGATTCCTTTTCGGCGTGCTCGCCGCCGAGCACGGTGTAGTAGATGGTTAGATAGGAAAGTTCATTAGTCAGTTCGACGTCGACGACGTTGACATACTGCAGGTCGGGATCTTTCGCATCTTCGCGGAGAATTTTCGTCAATGCCCGTTTGATGTTCGATTCAAGCCGTTTGATGTTAGCCATCGCGAGGAACCTCCTTCATGATCGACGCCTCGATGACGTCGCCGGTCTTGACATCGTTAAACTTGTCGATGCGGATGCCGCATTCGTATCCCTGAGAAACTTCCTTGGCATCATCCTTGAAACGCTTGAGGCTGGCAAGTTCACCCTCGTAGACGACGACCCCGTCACGCAGGACGCGGACGTTGGCGTCGCGGGTGATCTTGCCGTTGGTCACGTAACACCCGGCGATGGTGCCGATGCGGGAGATCTTGAAGATGTCCCGCACCTCCGCCTGACCGGTCACGACCTCTTCGAATTCGGGGTCGAGCAGGCCCTTGAGGGCCTTTTCAATATCCTCGATGGCACGATAAATGACGGAGTAGGTGCGGATCTCGACGCCTTTCTCCTTGGCGAGATCCCTAACAGCCGCCGCCGGACGAACGCCGAAACCGAGGACCACAGCCCCCGATGCATCGGCGAGAGTGATATCGGTCTCGGTGATGGTGCCGACGCTCGCTCGGATGACATCGATGTCTGCACCTTCGACGTCGATTTTTTCAAGCGAGCTTTTCAACGCTTCTATTGAGCCGTGCGTGTCTCCACGGACAATGATGCGCAGTTCTTTGGCGTCGCTATCGGAGAGCTGGCTGAACATCTCTTCAAGCGTGGTCGCCTTGCCGGCGCCGCGCGCTTCCTTGAGGGCTTGCTCAGCGCGCTCCTCGGCGATGCGTCGGGCGGTCTTCTCATCATCGAAGACCTTGAAGGGATCCCCGGCCTGGGGAACATCGGAGAGTCCGATGATTTCGACCGGCTGACTCGGGAGAGCATGGTCGACCTGGCGACCGCGGTCATCCGTCATCGCCCGCACACGGCCGTGGGCGGTTCCGACGACGAGCGTTTCGTTCTGCTTGAGGGTGCCGTTGCGCACCAGCAGCGTCGCGACGGGTCCGCGCCCCTTGTCAAGAACGCTTTCGACGACGGTGCCGCTCGCCTCGCGGTCCGGGTTGGCCTTGAACTCCTCCACTTCAGCGGTCAGCAGAATCATCTCGAGCAGCTGCTCGATGCCCTCGCCCTGCAGCGCGCTGATCTCGACCACGATGGTCTGGCCGCCCCATTCTTCAGGCAGCAGTTCGAATTCGGTCAGCTCCTGCTTGATTCTTTCCGGATTGGCACCGGGCATGTCCATCTTGTTGATGGCGACGATGATCGGACAGCCCGCAGCCTTGGCGTGGTCGATGGCCTCGCGCGTCTGCGGCATGATGCCGTCATCAGCGGCGACGACGAGGACGACGATGTCGGTGATCTGCGCCCCTCGCGCACGCATCTCGGTGAACGCCTCGTGACCCGGGGTGTCGATGAAGGTGATGGTCCCGCCATCTTTCTCGTATTGGTAGGCGCCGATGTGCTGGGTGATGCCGCCGGCTTCTCCAGCGGTGACCCGTGCATTGCGAATGGTGTCCAGCAGCGTCGTCTTGCCGTGGTCGACGTGTCCCATGACGGTCACCACGGGCGGGCGGTGCTGGAGTTTCGATTCATCCTCTTCTTCTTCGATGAGCTCGAAGCGGACAGGGTCCGTACTCTTGTCCTCGACAACCTCCTTGTCGTATTCAAGCGCGAGCAGTTCAACAGTCTCGCGCTGGAGGGTCTGGTTCTGCGTCGCCATGAGGCCGAGCTCCATCGCCTTCTTGATCACCTCGTTGACACCGATGCCCAAAGCATCTGCAAAGTCCTTGACGGTCATGTCGACGCGATAGGTGATCGGGCCTTCCTTCAGTTTCCTCGGGGCGGCCTGACGGTTTTGCTGGTTTTGATTCTGCCGCCCGCGATTGTTCTTTTTACCCCGGTTGTTCGATTTGCGGGTCGGTTTGCGGTTGCTTGGCTTGCGGTTTTTCCTGGCCATGGTAACACCTCTTTCATGGATTCAGCCGACGAGGCTTTTGATAAGGTTACGGTCCTCGACGGCGCACACTTTTATGTTTTTCCCGCCGAGCGCGCGGCTCAGCGTTTCACTGTCGATATCGGTGAGAAGGGGGAGCTTGTAGGTGCCGGCTTTGTCGTGGATCTTCTTGCGCAGGTTGTCGCCGGCGTCGCTCGCGAGTACGATGAGCGCGTAATTAGAAGACTGGATGCTTTTGAGGGTTTCCTCGCTTCCAATCCGGACACTGCCTTTGCGCTTGGCAAGGCCGAGGAGACCAAGACGCCCGTCATTCATCGAGCATCCGTGCGATGTCTTCATAAAGTGATTCGGGCACTTTCGCTCCTAAGGCGCGCTCGAGGGAGCGGTTCTTTTTCGCCCGTTCAAGCGCCTTCCTGTCGCGTTTTATATACGCGCCGCGCCCATGGGCTTTTCCGGAAGGATCGACGGCGATCTCGCCGGATTTGTTGCGGACGACGCGGAGCAGCTCTTCTTTGGGAAGCCGTTCCTGCGTGGCCACGCATTTGCGGATCGGTGGCTTACGCTTCTTCATCTTCCACACCTTCCTCCGCTGTATTCAGCGGGGTGTAGTGGATGCCTTGCTCATCCGCGTCGGAACGGGACTTGATGTCGATCTTCCAGCCGCTGCTCTGTGCAGCCAGCCGGACGTTCTGACCCTTCGAGCCGATCGCACCGGTGAAGTCCTCGTCCTCGACGATGACCACGGTCGAGCGCTCACGATGGTCGGGGTTGATAGCAACCACGCGGGCCGGCGCCAGTGCGTTCTCGATGAGCTCATAGGGGTCGTCGGACCAACGGTAGTAACTGATTTTCTCGCCTTGCAGCGAAGTCTCGACGTCCCGTTTGCGCTCGCTGCCACGACCGAGACAGGCGCCGACAGGGTCGACGTTCTCATCGTGGGAATAGACGGCGACCTTGCTGCGTCGGCCGGCATCACGGGCGAGCCCCATGATCTCCACTGTACCGTCCATCACTTCCGGGACATTCTGTTCAATCAGTCGCTTGACAAGATTGCGATCCGTCCGGGAGACGAATACCTTCGGTCCCTTGGGGGTCAGCTCGACCTTGCTGACGTAGACCTTGATCTTCGCGCCCACACGGATGGGGTCGGTCTCAAGCAGTTCCTTGCTGGGCAGACTGGTCAGCAAGTCGTGTCCGAGATCGAGCGTGACAAAATCGCGGTCGCGGTTCAAGGTGATGATCTCCGCGGTGATCATCTCGTTCTCGCGTTCCTTGAAAATATCATAGATCTTCTCGCGTTCAAGCTGTTTCAGTCCTTGCTTGAGAATCTGTTTCGCGCTCATCGCGGCGTTGCGTCCGAAGTCCTTCGGTGTCACGTCGATGGTAAGCGTGTCGCCGAGCTTGATACGCTTGTTGTGCTTGCGCGCATCCGCCAGGGAGATCTGTTCAGGGTCCTCAGGTTCCTCGACGACTTCATAGTCGCTGTAGACGTTGATAGTCTTGCGCGTCTCGTCGAATTCGACACGGACGTTCTCGCGGTTGTCATATTCCTTCTTGTAGGCGTTGAGCAGTCCGTGCTCGATAATGGCGAAGACTTTCTCTTTGTCGAGGCCGCGTTGCCGGACGAGTGCATCCAGCGCCTCGAAGAATTGTTTGCTCTGCATGGTTTCCCTCCTAGAAATCGATTGCCAGGCGGATTTTTTCAATGTCCTTCATGAACACCGTCACCTGGCGCCCTTGTTTATCCTCCACGTTGACGGAGGCTTCGTCGACGGATTTGAGCGTGCCTCGCACTTCCATCTTTAATGTCTTTACATAGACGAAACGGTCAATGGCCCGGCGCATCTCTTCAAGATTGCGCAAAGGATGCTCGGCACCGGCGGAGGTCACTTCGAGGACATAAGAATCCGCGAAGGGGTCCTCTTTGTCCAGCATCCCGGAAAGCGCTTCACTCACAGTGACACAGTCATCGATGCTGATTGGTTGGTAATCATCGATTTTGACCGTCAGCACCTTCTCCTGGTTCCTCGGCGCAAGATGCAGATCATAAAGATAGTAACCGAGTGTCTCGACCTCCTGCTTGATCTTATCCTTCAAGGCTTGGTCCATCGTATACCCTCCCATCGGCATAAAAAGAGTGGGACTTGACCCACTCATCGAAACCCAAATGTCATATTTTATGATATCACAGGTATCGGCTGAAAGCAAGGGAAGCAGGAAAATGAAGCCCCCTTCAAGGTCCGCAGCGCAGTCCGCTGTCATCCCTCGCAGAGGGCTTCGCGGACTCTGAACATCAGTATTCCACCGGCGACGGCCACATTCAGCGACTCGACTCCTTCGGTAGGGATATGCAGGCGGATGTCGCTTTGCTCTGCCGCTAGTGAAGAGAGACCGCTCCCCTCGTTCCCGAGTATCAGCGCCAGCGGTTCGGAAGGAATCGTGGATGTGCCTTCCGGCCGTGGTGTGGCTGCTATCAGGGTGTGCGGATGATTCGCGACGAAGTCCGCGACGGTGGTTTCATGCAGATTGAGTGCGAAGATAGAACCCTGGGTCGCGCGCAGAACCTTGTCGGAAAACGGGTCCGCACAGCTGTCGAGGACAACATCGCGAAACCCGAAAGCCAGCGCGGAACGCAGCAGTGTCCCCACATTGCCGGGATCCTGGATGTGTTCCAGAAACAGAACCCGGTTGCCGATTCTGCCCGGTGAGGGCATCTTGACAACAGCCGCCGCATCCGGCGGAGAGGCCATTCCGGTAAGCCGTTTCATGGCAGCCTCGCTGATCGCGACGCCGTCGGTACGGTTGCGCCCGAGCGTGAAGACGGTCCTGATGAGCCCGTGTCGCTCCGCCTCCTCGACAAGATGCACTCCGGATACCAGAAGCCGCCCTTGTTTGCGACGATATTTCTTCTGTCGGAGTTTCGCGGCTTCCTTGATGCGTGAATTCTGCGGTGAATCAATCATCCCCATCCTCCTCCTTGAGAGCCTCTTCGACAGTGAAGCCGCGAGACGCGAAATCGAGCTTTGATGTCTCGTCGACCTCGACGCACTGCATCGCAGCGAGCCCCTTCTTGATGAGCGTCTCGTAGTCGATGACTTCCTCGTAGCGCCGGGCGAGATAGTCCCTGGGCTTGGTTTCCGGATGTTTCGGCACGTACACCTGACAACAATCCTCATAAGGACGGATGGCGATGGAATAGGTCCCGATCGAACGGGCCCAGTCGATGATTTCATTCTTGTCGGCCGCGGAGAGGGGTCTGAGCACACTCCGGGTGGCGACGGCGTCGCTGACGAAAAGACTCCACAGTGTCTGACTGGCGACCTGACCGACCGATTCGCCGTTGACGACAACGGGATAGTTTCTGCGTTTGGCATGCGCACAGGCAATCCGCATCATCATCCGGCGCATGATCGTGATGTGGTAAGGTTCGGGGATATTCTTGAGGATGGCTTGGTGCAGCTCGGTGAAAGGAAAATAGTACAGTCGGCTGCGGTTGTCCTTCGCATAAATTGACAGCCGCGCGGCAATATCGTAGACTTTCTGAGCCGCCTCGATGGGCGTGAGGGGGGTCGATTCGAAATGCAGCAGCTCAAGGTCGAGCCCCTTGCGCATCGCTAGAAAAGCGGCGACGGCGCTGTCGATGCCACCAGAGAGCATGGCGACGCCCTTGCCCATCGAACCGACGGGGAAACCGCCGAGACCCGGGATCTTATCAGCAAAAAGATACGCCGCGTCATCCCGGATTTCCACATCGAGAATGAGCTCGGGGTTGCGGACATCGGCCGTCAACTCCTCGAAGACCGGCAGCACATGTTTCGCGACCTCCTGACTGACCTCTATTGAGGTCATCGGGTAACGCTTATCCGCTCGTTTTGTCTCCACTTTAAAACGAGTCGGCCTTTTGATCTCCTCGGTGAGGAGCTCGACCGCCGCGGCCTTGATCGCGTCCAGGTCCCTGCGGGACTTGCGGACCAGGGAATAACTCCTCAGACCCGCGACCTTGTCCAGATCGGCAAGCACACGGTCGGGGTCCTCTCCGTTCAGCTTGATGTAGAGCCGGTCGTGATTGGTCTCGAGGACAGCCTTCTCGCTTGTCAGCTTCTCTTCTATGCGGGCGAGGGCGGTATCGATGAAGCGTTTCTTGTTTCGCTTTTTCAGCAGCAGATCGCCGTAGCGAACCAGTATTCTGTCGGTTGTGGCCATGTCCGATCACCTCTCGTTAAACACTAACATTCTATCATACTCGTTGCAATTTCCCGTCATCTTTATTATGATTTGAGTGAGGTGAGAGCTTATGTTCGTCCCGGTCAAGAAAGGCACTACCAAGCAAGAGAACTATGACAAGCTGCTTGAGAACCTCCCCTACTATCTGGATGCAGACGACGCATGGTATACCCTGCTCGCAAACGCCGCCGCGGTTCTCGATTACTTTCTCGAGGATGTCAACTGGGTCGGGTTCTATGTCCTTGAGCGGGGAGAACTCAAGCTCGGGCCCTTCCAGGGTGTCGCCGCCTGCACACGCATCGCCATCGGCAACGGGGTCTGCGGCACGGCCGCCGAAAGAAAGGAGACCGTACGCGTCGACGACGTCGGCGAATTCCCCGGCCACATCACCTGCGACGCCGACTCGGCGAGTGAGATCGTCGTGCCGCTTATCAAGGACGGACGCCTTTTCGGCGTGCTCGACATCGACAGCCCCTACAAAGCGCGCTTCGACACGCGCGATGAAGCGGGACTCAAGCGGGCGGTCGAGACTATCGTTGACAAACTCTGAACCCTATCATATAATACTTGCGCATGCGTAATGAAGGCAGCTACATATTCGCCCACGGGCGCCAGGACGGTCCCTCACCGACGGTCGGTCAGTAGTCTCTGCTGGCGAGATGAACCCCGTAGACTGTTCTGTCCCGGCAAGCGGTATGGACTCCTTGCTACGCAAATACGACGAAGGAGGAATACGTATGTCCCGACACACCGGTCCACAATGGAAGATTTCGCGCCGTCTGCGCTACTCGACCCTCGAGACCGGCAAGGAGCTGGGCAAGCGTCCCTATCCGCCCGGACAGCACGGCCAACGCCGAGGAAAACCGAGCGAATATGCGCTGCAGCTCCACGAGAAGCAGAAAGTTCGCCATACCTACGGACTGAACGAACGTCAGTTCAAACGCACGTTCAACCAGGCCTTCAAAATGGAAGGCCGTCATGGCGTCAACTTCCTGATCCTGCTTGAAAGCCGGCTCGACAACCTTGTCTATCGTGCGGGGTTCGCAAGAACCCGTCGCCAGGCACGGCAGCTTGTCAACCACGGACACTTCCTGGTTGATGGTCGCAAGGTCGACATTCCGTCCTACCGGGTCGTCCCCGGTCAGAAGGTCGCCCTCAAGGAACGCGCGCACGAGTTCGAGTTCATCAAGGAAAACCTCGAACACACGGATGAACGGCTCGGTTTCATCGATTTCGACGATGAGAAGAAGGCATTCACCTATGCCCGCTATCCCGAGCGCAGCGAAATCCTGACCGACATCAAGGAGAACCTCGTGGTCGAATTCTACAGCCGCTGATCCGACGGACGCAGCAACCATACGGACTCAATCAAAAGAGGACCGGAAATGTTTCCGGTCCTCTTTTTCTTGTTCAGGGAAAACCTCAGGGGCTCTTGGCCTTATAGGCCGCTTCGCACATGTAGAGGAAATTGTCCGGTGAACGGCTCGCGCCACCGACAAGCGCACCATCGATAGTCTCTTCAGCCAGGAGGTCGTCGATGTTTTCCTTCTTGACGCTGCCCCCATACAGGATGCGGGTGTTGTCGGCGACGGCGGCGTCATAGAGTTCCGCAAGCGTTTCACGAATGCCCCGGATGGCGGCTTCGGCCTGCTCGACGGTTGCCGTCTCGCCGGTACCGATGGCCCAGATGGGTTCATAGGCGATGACGAGCTCGGCGACTTGTTCCTTCGAAAGTCCTTCGAGCGCGCGTTCGACCTGCGAGCGGACAAAACTCTGTGTCTTTCCGGCCTGACGGGTCTTTAGCGACTCGCCGACGCAAAGTAGAGGCTGAAGTTCATAACGGAAGGCCTGATGCAGTTTACGGTTCACGCTGGCATCGGTCTCGTTGAAATGCTCGCGGCGTTCGCTGTGCCCGATGAGGACGTAGGAGACACCGATGTTTGAAAGCAGGGCGGCGCTGATCTCGCCTGTGAACGCGCCCTCGGTCTTCTCGTGCATATTCTGAGCGCCGATGTCGAGATGGTCCCCCTGGCGCTTGACAAGGTCCCTAAGAACGGGCGCCTGGGCGAAGATGACCGCATCGACGTACTCGCGACCGGGGACTTCCATGTTGACGCTGTAGATGAATTGCAGCGCCTCATCCCGGTTCTTGTGCATCTTCCAGTTCGCGGCGATGACAGGTTTTCGTCTTGACATTATTCAAGCAACCTCTCAATTTCCTGGATGGCTTCCTGCGCGTCCTCCCCCTCGGCGATGATGTTGACATTCTCGCCGCTGGGTACGGCCAGCGAGATCAGGCTGAGGACGCTCTTGGCGTCGACAATCTGATCGGCGTATTCCAACCGGACTTCTGATGAGAAGTTGGACGTCAGCTGGACGAGCTTGCTGGCAAGTTCAGCATGCAGCCCCTCTGTGCTTTGTATGACAATCTCTTTTTTCATTGAAGGTTCTCCCCCTCCTCGAGGCGTGTAGGATTATAGATCATCGACACATTGGATACCGGGGAGGGTCTTGCCCTCCAGGAATTCCAGCGACGCGCCGCCGCCGGTGGAGATGTGGTCGATGGCATCTTCATAGCCGAACTTGATCGCGGCTGCCGCACTGTCACCGCCACCGAGAATCGTGTTGGTATCCTTGAGCTCGGCGAGCGTGGAGAGGATGCCTTTCGTTCCCTTGGCGAAATTCTCGAACTCGAAGACGCCGACGGGTCCGTTCCAGACGACGGTCTTCGCGTTTTGCAACAGCTCCGCATACTTCTCGATGGTCTTGGGGCCGATGTCGAGGCCCTCTTCGTCGTCGCGGAGGTCGTCATAGTCCGTCACGCGTGTCTCCGCGTCGTTGCTGAATTCTTTAGCGGCCCGGAAATCCAGGGGCAGATGAAGCTTGCCCTCGGCTTTCTCGAGCAACGATTTCGCGAGGTCGAGCTTGTCTTCCTCGACGACGCTGTTGCCGGTGGAAAGACCCTGGGCGCGCATGAACGTATAGCTCATGCCACCGCCGATGAGGACCATGTCCGCCTTTTGCAGCAGATTCTCAAGTACGCCGATCTTGTCGCTGACCTTGACGCCGCCCATCAGGGCGATGAAGGGGCGTTCGGGATTCTCGACGGCGTCGCCGAGGTATTTGATTTCCTTCTCCAGCAACAACCCCGCCGCGACTTCATCCATATTGTTGGCGATGCCGACATTCGAGGCATGGCTGCGGTGCGCCGTACCGAAGGCGTCGTTGACAAACACGTCGCCGAGCGAAGCCCAGTAGCGGCCGAGGTCCGGATCGTTCTTCGATTCCTTCTTGCCGTCGATATCTTCAAAGCGTGTATTCTCGACCATCAGCACCTCGCCGACCTGCAGGCTGCCGACGGCGCTCTCGAGCTCATCACCGCGGGTGACGGGGACAAACTTGACCGGACGGCCCAGATGTTCGGCGAGTTTCTCGGAAACAGGCCGCAGCGACTTGCCTTCCTTGTCTTCCTCGCTCTTGATGCGGCCAAGATGGGAGAACAGGACCAGCTTGCCCTGCTTGTCAATCAGCTGTTCGATCGTGGGGAGCGCTTGACGGATTCGGTTGTCGTCTGTAATCTCACCGTCCTCGATGGGGACGTTGAAGTCGACACGCACCAGAACAGTCTTACCCTTGACGTCCAGATCACGAATCGTTTTCTTTTCCATATACAGCATTTCTCCTTTACATCAGAATTGTTGCCATTATTATTATACTAAATCTGAGCGGCGAATGCTAATGCCTGCGGACAGTGAAAACACTTTCTTTCCTCATGTTCTCAAACGGTCCCGCGGATAAGCCGCATAAGAACCAGCGCCCGCTGCCATCGCCGGCGAAGCAGCCTGGAATCCCTCGAAAGCTCCACCGAGGTCCCGCTGAAAAAATCGATTCTCGCACCCGTCGGTATGGAATGAATCGCGACCACCCGGGGCGCGTTCACCCACAAGGTATCCACCTCCCGTGAAGAGGCGCTCAGAAAGAAACACCGCTCCTCATCGATATAGACGGGCACGTTTCGCCGCCAGCCGAATCGTCTTTTCAAGGCTTCGAGGCGCCCTTCAAATGTTGTCAGCTCGTCTTGAAGTAGCGTTTCCAGCAACGCTTTCGGACTTCCCCGAAAAATTCGCCGGCTCGCCGAATCGACGATGCGAAGTCCCCGCCCTTCTCGTGTGAAGTACTCCATCCGCATCCCTCCGGAAAAATTGTAACCGGGTATTGCAGGATGGAAGGGAGTTCCTACGAAGAGAAACTTCACCTAAAAGCATGCGCACATGCAAAAAAAGCGTCCCCCGCGAGGGACGCTTCGCTTGCTTTGCTGTGGATCAGCGTTGTGGCCGGTCTTCGACCCGCAAGTACCGCTCGGCGACGGCTTCGGGGGTGAAACCGAAATCCTTCAGGATTTCGTCGCCTTTTCCGCTTTTGCCGAATTGGCGGACGGCATGCACATCCCGCGCGTAACGATACCAGCTGTCGGGGCTGCCGAGCTCGACCGCCAGCCGCTTCTGCTTTTCGGGCGGGAGAATGGCTTCTCGCACAGCCTGGGGCTGACGCTCGAAAAGTTCCATCGAGGGCATGCTCACGACGCGGACCTTCACATCGTGCCGCTCTTCAAGGATTTCCTGGGCGCGAATCGCCGTCTCGACTTCGCTGCCCGAGGCGATGAGGATACCCTCGAAATTGTCCTTGTCGCTGACGACATAGGCTCCCTGCTGGAAATCCTCGTAATGGACCTCGCGCAGCTGGGTGACCTTCTGGCGGGTCAGCGAGATGATGGTCGGACGGTCCGTCTGCTCGAGCGCGTAACGAAGTGCGTGATGGACCTCGCTGGCGTTGGCCGGACGCAGAACGTCCGTATTCGGGGTGGCGCGATAGATAGTGAGCTGTTCAACGGGTTCGTGTGTCGGGCCGTCCTCGCCTACGGCGATGCTGTCGTGAGTGAAGAGGAACATCGAGGGGATTCCCTGCAGCGCCGCTAGTCGGATCGCAGGCTTCATATAGTCGCTGAAGATCAGGAACCCGCCCGAAAAGGCGCGCATGCCATGCAGGACGAGTCCGTTCGTGATGGCGCCCATGGCGTGCTCGCGCACACCGAAGTTGAGATTCCTGCCTTCATAGGAATCGCGGGTGAAGTTTCCATCGGGGCCTTTCACCTTGGTGCTGCCGCTTAGATCCGCGGACCCGCCGATCATCGAGGGGACCTCGCTGGTAATGGCCTCGAGCACCTTGCCCATCGAGGCGCGTGTAGCATCGACGGTTCCGTTCTCCACCGGCGCGAGGAGCTTGTCAAGATCGGCGCGCACGCGGCCCTCGATAATGTCCATCAGTTCCCGGTAGCGCTCCGGGTGGCGCTGTTTGTAGGTCTCAAGCTGTTTCTCCCACGCTTGACGGGCGGCGTCGCCGCGCTTGACAAAGTGGTCGAAAAAGTCCTGATAGACCGCTTTCGGCGGATCGAAGGGTGGGTGCGTATAACCGAACGCTTCGCGCATCTTTTCGGTCTCTTCTTTGCCGATCGGCTTGCCGTGCGCGGCGGACGTACCGGCGACGGAAGATCCGAAACCGATCACGCTCTTGATTTCAATCAGGCTTGGAGAACCGGACTGCTTGGCCTCTTCAATAGCTTTTCCAACGGCGTCGAGGTCGTTCGCATCCGCCACGCGGCGGTAATCGAAGCCCAGGCTTTCGAATTTCTTCTTGAGGTCGGCGCTGAATGCGTCCGCGACGGGGCCATCAAGCTGGACATCGTTGGAATCGAAGAGAACAACGAGCTTCTCGAGGTTCAGATGACCCGCGAGCGAAAGGCTTTCCAAAGCGACGCCCTCCTGCAGGTCGCCATCGCCGACGAGCGTGTAGATATAGTGGTCGACGACGGGCAAATCCTCCGTGTTGAAACGGGCGCGCAGATTCGCTTCGGCGACGGCCATGCCGACGGCCATCGAGACACCCTGGCCAAGCGGGCCGGATGTCGCCTCGACACCGTCCGTCTCTCCGTATTCCGGATGACCGGGCGTTTTGGAGTCCAGCTGACGGAACTGCTTGAGATCCTCCATCGTGACATCATAGCCGGCGAAGTGCAGCGTCGGATAGAGCAGCGCCGTCCCGTGACCGGCCGAAAGCACAAAGCGGTCGCGGTTGAACCACCCGGCGTCGTTGGGGGTCGCGAGCAGATGCTCGGTGAACAGACGGTAGACGACGGGCGCCGCCCCGAGAACGATGCCCGGATGGCCGCTCTCGGCTGCGTTGCACATATCCAGACCGGTGAAGCGTATGGCGTTGATACTTTGATCCATAATGTCTCTCTCCTTTGTCGTCGAAGTATCGTTCTATTATAACGTATTCGAGGATGAAGTTAAACACTCGACTCATCCTGGAGTCGCTTAACCGATAGAGCCCTCCATCTCGAGCTTGATGAGCTGGTTCAACTCGACGGCGTATTCCATGGGCAGTTCTTTGGCGAAGGGTTCGATGAAGCCCATGATGATCATCTCGACCGCCTCTTCTTCGCTCAGGCCTCGGCTCATCAGATAAAAGAGCTGCTCCTCGTCGACTTTCGAGACACTTGCTTCATGCTGGACGTGAGCGGCGTTGTTGCGGACGATGTTGAAGGGGAGCGTATCCGAAGTGCTCACATCGTCTAGGAGGATGGTGTCGCATTCGACGTTGGTCTTCGCTCCGCGAGCGGTCTCTGCGTGATGGACCAGCCCCCGGTAGTTGACCTTGCCGCCCTTCGCGCTCATCGATTTCGAGACGATGGAGCTGGTGGTGTCTGATCCGAGATGGACCATCTTCGCGCCGGTGTCCTGATGCATCCCCTTGCCGGCGAAGGCGATGGAGATGGTCGTTCCTTTCGATCGGTCGCCTTTGAGAATGCAGGCGGGGTATTTCATGTTGATGCCGCTGCCGATGTTGCCATCGACCCACTCCATGTGGGCGTCGGCTTCAACTATCGCACGCTTGGTGACGAGGTTGGCGATGTTGCTGGCCCAGTTCTGGATGGTCGTGTAGCGGGCATGGCCGCCTTTGCGCACGAAGATCTCGACGGTCGCCGCGTGCAGGCTGTCGGTGGTATAGACAGGTGCGGTGCACCCTTCGACATAATGGAGACTGGCGCCTTCGTCGACGACAATCAGCGTCCGTTCGAACTGGCCCATCTGCTCGCTGTTGATGCGGAAATAGGACTGCAGCGGCTTTTCTACGTGCACACCCTTGGGCACGTAGATGAACGAACCCCCGCTCCAGACGGCGCTGTTCAAGGCCGCATACTTATTGTCATCGGGCGAGACGGCCTGGGCGAAATACTCCCGGAACAACTCCGGGTATTCACGAAGCGCCGTGTCCGTATCGAGAAACACCACGCCCTGCGCTTCAAGCTCTTCAAGCTTCGAATGGTAGACGGCCTCGCTCTCGAACTGGGCGCCGACCCCGGCGAGGAACTTCCGTTCCGCCTCGGGGATGCCGAGCTTGTCGAAGGTATTCTTGATGTTCTCGGGCACATCCTCCCAGGAGCGTTCGCTGCGCTCGGAGGGCTTCTTGTAATAGGTGATGCTGTCGAAATCGAGCCCCGAGAGGTCGGGACCCCAGCCGGGGTCCGCCTTCTCTTTGAAAGTCCGGTAGGCGGCCAGACGGAAATCCAGCATCCATTGAGGTTCATCCTTGATGCTGGAGATTTCCCGGACAATGTCTTCCGTCAGCCCCTTGCCGGTATCGTGCAGCGGCTCGGCTTCCGTCTTGAATCCGTATTTATAATCTCCGATGATGCGTTCGATCTCTTTCTTGGTATGCTGGTCACTCATCGTCATCGCCTGCTTTCACGGTGGACTCGAATGCCTGCCAGGCAATGCTGGCGCATTTGATGCGGGCGGGGAAATCCTGCACGCCCTGGTAGGCGATGGCGTCCTCAAGCAAATCGGCATCAAAATCCTCTCCCGTCAGCATCCCCTTGTACTGCCTCGAGACTTCCAGCGCACTCTCGAGCGGCTTGTCTTTGAGCACCTCGCTCAGGACGCTCGCGCTTGAGCAGCAGATACTGCAGCCGCTGCCTTCATGCCGAATATCTTTGACAACGCCGTCTGCAAGCAGGGTCTGGATGGTCACATCGTCCCCGCAGCTCGGGTTGCGGATGTGCTCGGTGACGTAGCGGTCATCCTCGAGCAGCCCTTTATTCCTTGGTCGCTTATAATGTTCCATGATGATCTGCCGATAGAGATTCTGCATTTTCATCGAAGCCCCTCCTCGAAACCGGCGAAAAAGTCCCGGGCCTTTTGTAATCCGCGAACCAACCGGTCGACGTCGGAATGGTCGTTGTAGACATAAAAGGAGGCACGCAGTGTCGCCGTCTGGTTCAAAAACGCCATCACCAGCTGCGCGCAGTGATGACCGGCGCGCAGGCTGACGCCTTCTTGATCGAGCACGGTCACGACATCGTGCGGGTGCACCCCGTCGATATTGAACGTGACGATGCCGCTGTCTGTCGTCGGGTTGTAGACAGTGATGCCCTCCATGGCGTCAAGCTGCGAAAGCGTGTACTCGGCGAGTTGCTTTTCATGCTCCCGCACGGCTTCAAGACCGAGCTCCTCAAGATAACGGACGGCTTCCCCGAAACCGATCACTTCCGCGATCGGGGGCGTCCCGGTCTCGAACTTGAGCGGCGGTTTCTGCCAAGTGGCGTCGTGCAGGCCGGTCTCTTCGACCATGTCGCCGCCGTATTCAACCGGTTCAAGGCGTTCGAGATGTCTGCGCTTGCCATAGAGCGCGCCCACGCCGGTGGGCCCGAGCATCTTGTGAGAGGAGAACGCCAGGAAATCGCAGTCGATGCGGCGGACGTCGAGGGGCATATGGGGAGCGGACTGCGCGGCGTCCACGATGACGGTCGCGCCCTTTTCATGCGCGAGTGCGCTCAGCTCCCGTACCGGGGTCTCATAGCCCATGACATTCGAGACATGCGTGATGGCGACGAGTTTCGTCTGGCGGGTCAGAACGCTCTTGAGGGCCTGCACAGTGATCCGCCCCTCCTCGGTGAGGGGGATGTAGGTCAGGGTGGCGCCGGTGCGCTTGGCCAGCTGCTGCCATGGCAGCAGGTTGGAGTGGTGCTCGAGTTCGCTGATGAGAATCTCATCGCCCGGTCCGATTTCGGGTTCGTAAGCCTTCGCTACTAGATTGAGCGCGCTTGAGGCGCCACGGGTGAAGACAATCTCGTCCGCATCGGCATTCACGAAACCGGCGACCGCGCGACGGGCGTCCTCGTAAAGGCGTGTCGCTTCATGCGAGAGACGATAGACGCCGCGATGCACGTTCGCCGAATAATTGACATAGTATTCATCCATGCGGTGGAGGACCCGTCTCGGCGTCAATGAAGTCGCCGCCGTGTCAAGATAAGCAAGGTCCTCCTTGTCGAGCACGGGGAAATCTCTGCGTACATCCATCTGCTTCACCTGCCTGTCTTGGTCTGCAAGGTTTCACGGATCAGTCCGGACAGTCCTTCATCTTCAAGAAAGACCGAAAGCGGAGCCAGGAAACCTTCGATGATCAGCCGCTGCGCCTCATGCTCGGTGAGTCCGCGGCTCATCAGATAATAGAGCTGCTCCTCGTCGATGCGGCCGATCGCCGCTCCGTGCGAGGCGTCGACATCGTGTTCGTCGATATAGAGGAGAGGATTGGCATCAAGACGGCTGGTCTCACCCAGGACAACCCCGCGGTTGCTTTGCCGGGCCACGCTGCCATGCATGCCGCGGTGGATCCGCCCGGCGCCCTCGAATGCGAGAAAGCTTTCATCGTTCGCCACACCGTAATGTTCGATCCGTCCTTCGCTCTGTGGCGCGCGGTGGGTGATGTCGCTCGTGAGGATGGCCTCCTGCCGTTGGTTGGTCAACGCGACTGTTTCAACATGAGCCGACGCAGCGGAGCCGTCGATGCCGACCTCGACGGACTGATGCGTATCGGCGTCGCCGATCTCGCCGGTCCTTAGATGAAGCGAACTGCCCTGTGAAAGCTCGAAGAGCCGATGAATCGTCGTCGCGGAATTGGCAGGATGGGCGGCCAGCGAGGCATAGCGGACCGTCGCTCCCCTGGCGAGGCTGGCCCGGAGCACATGGTTGAGCACCAGCGGGGTGTCGGAAGCGAACCACTCCAGAATGTCCACCGTCGCGTTCTCCTCGACGATGAGACGGACCTGCCGGTTCGCGGACCCCTGTTCACGATGAAGGATGTGGATGGGCTTTGACAGGGCTGCAGATGCCGGGATGCGAATCACGAGCCGTTCGGCGATCGCGGCGTCGTTCGCGGCGACAGCCTCTTTTTCGCTTTGAGGCCCCGCCTCGGCGTCGTGTTTTGCAAAAGCCGCATGCAAGGGCGTGCCCTCCGGAAGGGAATTGTGAAGACGCCCCCCCTCGATGAGGAGCCCCGGACGATCGCCGAAGGGGTCGAGGTATGTCGTAGTCACTCTTCGAACGCCTCCTTCGCGGCACATTCACCGAGCGAAGCGGGATCCTCGCCTTCGGGGACGACCCGTTCATCCTCGATGCCGAGTTCATCCTTGATCCAATCATAACCATCCGCATCGATGCGCTTCATTAGTTCCCTGTCCCCGGTCTTCACGAGTCTGCCCTGCATCATGACGTGGACCGTATCCGCATCGATGTAATCCAGGATTCTTTGATAGTGCGTAATCAAAAGCAACCCGAAGCCGCTGCTTTTCATCTCGGTGACATTCTCGCCGACCACGCGCAAGGCATCCACGTCGAGGCCGCTGTCGATTTCATCAAGAATCGCGATACTGGGCTTGAGCAGCCGCATCTGCAGGATCTCGTTGCGTTTCTTCTCACCGCCGCTGAAGCCGTCGTTGAGATAGCGGTGCGGCAGGTCCTCCCGCATGCGCAGCTTGTCCACAGCCGCATCAAGTTCGCGGATGAATTTGAAAAGCGAGACATTCTCGTCCTCAGGAAGTCTTGCGTTCATCGCGGACTTGATGAAGTCGCTGTTGGTGACGCCGGGGACCTCGGCCGGCGACTGCATCGCCAAAAAGAGCCCGGCGCGGGCCCTTTCATCGGTCGTCATCGAGAGGACATCCTCACCATCCAAGGTGACGCTTCCGGCGGTGACTTCGTAGCGCGGGTGACCCATGATGACACTCGCGAGCGTCGACTTTCCGGTGCCGTTGGGCCCCATGATGGCGTGGGACTGTCCACCTTCTATCTTCAGATCCACGCCCCGGAGGATGTCATGCTCCCCGGCGCGGGCGTGTAGGTTTCGTATTTCCAATGTCGCCATGTAGATCGACCTCCCAGTATCTGACTCATAGATATTCTACCGAATTTGCACCGGATTTTCTAACAATACGATTAATTTCCTGCCTTTCCTTTGCGTCATCCGCGTTCCGTGCTACGATTGAAGTGGAGGTGGTGCCACATGCGGACCCACTACGACGTCTTGATTATCGGTGCCGGCATGTCGGGTCTGCGCGCGGCGATCGCGGCCGCCGAGGAAGGGGCGGAGGTGCTCATACTCGAAAAGATGAACGCCCCCGGCGGCAACACCCTCATCAGTGACGGGGCCCTCGCCGTGCCCGGTACGGATATCCAGCAGGCCCAGGGCGTCGAGGATTCTCCTGCGCTGCTTGCGGCGGACATGCTGCAGGCAGGTGTGACGAACGATGAGGCTCTCGTACGGATTGTCAGCGAAGGGGCGCGCACCGCTTTTGAATGGGCCCGTTCGCTCGGCATCGAGTTCCAGGACCGGGCCGACTATTTCGGCGGACATTCGCGCCCCCGCTCGCACACCCCCAGGGAAGGCACCACGGGAAGACCCTACATCCGTCTGATGAAACAGCGAGCAAAGCAGCTTGGCGTCAAGCTTCTCACCAAGACCAGAGTCGCGCATCTGCTTCTGGATGGGTCGCGCGTCGAAGGCGTCCACACCCTTATTACCAACGCGCATGGCGAGACGGCAAAAGAATTCCGCGCCCGGGCGGTCGTACTCGCAAGCGGCGGTTACGGGGCCGATGCCGAATATCTCGGCACAGCGGTTGATCCGCGCCTCGCAGAGCTGGACACCACCAACAGCCCCTCCGCGACCAGCGAAGTCCTACAGGCGGCAGCCGCCGCCGGAGCGAAACTCATCGACATCGAACACGTGCAGCTGGGCGCATGGGCCTCCCCGGATGAGAAAGGGTTCGGTGTGGGCCCCTCCTTCGGCGATTATATCGCTTTTCCCTACGGAATCATCGTCGATGATTCCGGAAAACGCTTCGTCAATGAACTCGGGGACCGGCGCGTGGTGGCCGATGCGCTGATTGCTCACGGGCGGGCCGCCTTCACGATCGCCGATGGCGTGGCAACCGCACGCATGGGCCAGAATCTTCAGAAGGCTCTGAAGAAAAAGGTGATCCAGCGCTTTGAAACGATCGAGGCGCTTGCGGATGCCTACGGCATCGACGCGGACATTTTGAGAGAAACCATCCAAACCTACAACGCCGCCCTCGTTGGAGACATCCAGGACCCCTTCAGCAAACCCTTCCCACAGGACGCCGAACCACTCGCGACACCGCCTTTCCACGCCATGCGGCTTTCTCCGAAGATTCATCACACCATGGGAGGCGTGGCGATCGACACCTCCACCAGAGTGCTCAGGCATGAAGGAACCTTTGAAAACCTCTTCGCCGCCGGCGAAATATGCGGCGGGGTGCACGGACAGAGCCGGCTGGGAAGCTGCGCCCTCACCGAGTGTCTGGTCATGGGCGAGCGAGCCGGCCGGCGGGCCGCGAGCGGGAAACGCTAATCAAAGGGCGCATCCAGCTGGATGCGCCCGTATACTTTCTTTGGCTCTCATCAATGCGGTTCGTCGATGTTGTGGCGGACAAAGTTCTTGATGATGGTCAGCACGAACAACGTCGTCAGGCTGACGGCGATACCGATGGTATACATGCCGTAGCCGAAGATGATGCCGATGATAGCGCAGATCCATAATGTCGCGGCAGTCGTCAGACCGCTGATATGCCCTTGCGTCTTCAGAATCGTCCCGGTACCGAGAAAGCCGATACCGCTGATGATCTGAGCCACGATACGCTGCCTTTGAATGGTCAGGTCCGCGTGCTCGAGAACATCCTCGCGGCCGAGTTCAATGTATTCCTCGATGAAGGCGATCGAGTCGTAGATCATCACCTGCTGGGCGATGGTGATGCCGGCGGCGCCGATCGCGACGAGCAGGTGCGTCGTGAGCCCGGCGATCTTGTTGCGTCGCTGTCTCTCGAAACCGATGAGCCCGACGAAAAGAATTGTCAGACCCAGGCTCTGCAGTATGTATTGTAGGTCTACTGCCGGGTTCATGCCCATATGCACCACTCGCTTTTCAGCTGATTAACTATATATTATAACATCGCCGGGTAGAAATGCAAGACAAGGCGTCATCTACATGAACAACCCGGAACTAGCCACCCGCCCGGGAAAAGAGCGGTCGAACCATGAGCGACGGTATCCGAAGGCGGGTCACCCACGGAAAAGAGAAAGGCGCCCCGCAGGGCGCCTTTCGATATCATTCGGAAGCTTCTTCGCTGAAGTCCATGTTCGCGTAGCGCTTGTACATGCGGTACTGTCGCTTCGCGGCTTCAAGGTTCGCCTCAAGCAGCTCGTCCGCCTGCTCGGGGTTGATGTCCTTGAGCTGGGCGTAGCGACCTTCATTGAGCAGGAATTGTTCATAAAGGTCCCAATCCGGTTCCTTCGAGTCGATCTGGAAGGGGTTCTTGCCTTCCTTGACCCGTTTGGGGTCGTAGCGGAAGGTGGGCCAGTAACCGGATTTCGTCGCCAGTTCGGCCTGCTCGGCGGACTTGGTCAGGCCGCCTTTGATCTTGTGGGCGATGCAGGGGCTGTAGGCGACG
>PULR01000019.1 GCA_003551005.1 Mollicutes bacterium | reverse complement strand
CATTGTCATTGCTTTCAGCAATGTCGTCCAAGACGGGATTGCCCATATAGATGTAGTCCTCAGTCTTAAAGGCAATCTGCCAGCTACCTTTGATATTGATGGCGAAATATTCATAATCACGTGCTTCCAACGTTAATGGATCTAAATGTTTCATATCCGAACCGTTTTTGGATTGAAAGTAAAGCAATTCTTCAGATAAGTTTGAAATGTTGCCATCCTGATCTACGCCACCATAAGCAATATAATCATAGTCAGAGGATTCATAACGGCCGAAAGTATCTTCATTATCTGCATGCAACAATGTATATTCACTCAATTGAGAATCACAAACAGCCGAAGCGGCGCCCCCCATGCAGGTTCGCCTAGCCGCGTCACGAATCGCCAAAGCATCGGAGACAACGCTCTCTTGTCGCATATTCTCCATGACGCCAAAAATGCTAGTGCCGGCAATGCCGCTGACGATTCCTAAAATCACAATGGCGACCAATAATTCGATCAATGTCACGCCTTGACTATCCATCTTCAAGTTCATATCCATCTTCCCCAACGAAGACATATTGTTACTTTAATATTATATCTAATTTCTATAATGTTTTCAATTAATGTCGGCATTACCATTTCACTGCTTCTTTCGTCCGCTTATCTATATAAGCAGCAGACGCAGCCTCTGTCAAGGAGACTCGAACAGTATGGCAAACTAGCGGTTATTATAGCTTCTATAAAATATTCGTTGCCTGTCTTTAACATTTCAAAAGAACAATGGCACCACTGGGAGAACTAGTATTTCCCGAAGACATTTTGATCCTTGGTAGTCAAGTTTTCGTATTCGACTTAATCCTTGCTGAGCATGTGATGAAGAAGATCAGACAAAACGTCTTGCTTCAGGCCGGCTGTGGAATTAAACCTTTGAAAGACAGAAGCCTCAAAAACCGCTCGATCGATAACGCATCTTCACATCCAGGAAGCCCGAAGTGTTGCGCAATCTTGAGCACTGAATAATCGAGGTTGAGGACAGACAAATGCTATCGATGAATTCTCAACGCAATTTTGCGGATGTCAAGACCAATTCTTGAAATTTATAAGCGATAGGCTGTATATCGTATAAAAAATCACTTCGGCCGAAGTGATTTTCTTTTTCTTATTTCTGCTGGTTCATCGCGCTCAGCACCTGACGGACCTGTTTCTCGGAGGGCTTGCGGCCCATCTGTGTCATCATCGCGCGGACCATATTCTCGTTGATCGGCGGATTCTTCTGCAGATACCGCTTGAAATAGAAACGCGCAAGGATGAAGCCCCCGAGCACGCCGACAATCAGCGCGACCACAATCAGCAGGATGGCTAGCCACAGTTGCATCGAATCACTTCCTTTCTTTTAAATATTATAGGATATGCAGGCGTAAAAGACAAGGAAAGCCCGTCGTTTCGGGAGGGCTTGATGAAAATTTATCCAATTAGTGTCGATAGAGGTTTACAAACCCGGGGCTTTGCCTTAAAATGTACTTGTAATACACATGAGGATGAAGGAGGAAATACCATGCCCAGGAGAATCACCGAAGACTGCATCGCATCCGGCACCTGCGTCGAGGAATGCCCCGTCGACTGCATCGAGGAGGGCGAAGAAATCTACGTCATCGACGAGGATGTCTGCATCGATTGCGGTGCATGCGACGTCGTCTGCCCGGTAGATGCGATCATAGAAGTGTAGCGAACGAAGCCCCGGCTTGAAAGCCGGGGCTTTTTTTATTCGAAAGTCGTTTCTCAGACCGGGCGGAAGGGGTTCGTGGCGACTTCGCTCACATGCAGCGGCACATCGAAACCGTGCGTCTCGAAGGCCTCCTTGAGGGCGCTTGCGAAGACGCGCTCGGCGTAGTGCCCCACATCGAGGGCGGTGAGACCGAGCTGTTCGATGTCGTGGGCCTCATGATAGTCGATGTCGCCGGTCACGTACAGATCGGCCCCCTTGAACTTGGCCGCATACATATGGTGCGCCCCGCTGCCGCCGCTCACGGCGACGCGCTTGATGGTCTTGTTTGGCTTGCGGGTGATCAAGCGGGCATCCTCGATGCCGAGGCGGTCCTTGATGTGCCGGACGGCCTCGTCTAACGACATCGGTTCGAAATCCCCGATGCGGCCGATGCCGTGGGCATCCTCCACATCCGCCTCATCGAGCACGAGCGGGTCCTTGATGCCGATGCGCCTCGAGAGCGCGTCGTTCATCCCCGCCGGGGCGCGGTCGTAGTTCGTATGCGCCACATAGAGCGCGAGGTCGTGCCGAATGAGCGTGCGCAGCAGCTGCCCTTTGTAGGTGTCGGTGTTGATCCGCTCGAGCGGTTTGAAAATCAGGGGATGATGGGCGACGATGACGTTCGCCTGTTTTTCGATGGCTTCGGCGACGACCTCCTTGGTCACATCGAGCGCGAAGAGCACACCGGTGAGCGTCTGGTTGAGCGAGCCGACCTGCAGCCCGACGTTATCCCATTCATAGGCGAGCGATTCGGGCGCGAAGGCGGCGAAGAAACGTTTTACTTCAATCCCATTCATGCAAGACCTCCTCGAGCAGCGCCCGCTTGCGTTCGAGCGGCAGGCGCGCCTGTTTGTGCGGGATGTCTTCGAGCAGCCGTTCGAGGAACGCTTTCTCATCACGGAGCGCCTGCCTGTAGACTTCCGGACGCTTGTGCATCAGGATGGGGCCGATCCAGAGCGCTTTCTGCGAAAGCGTCTGCTCGCCGGGCTCGAAGACAAGGATCGGATAGACGACGCCATTCTCTTCAATCGCATCCTCATCGACAATCCGCAGCCGTCCCTCCTGCGTGAGCGTGCGGACGACTTCGGGGTGGTTGTTGGGCTGCAGAACCAGCCGCTTGATGGGCAGGCGGCGGCCGGTGAGCATCCCGTGGATGCTCTTGCCGCCGAGGCCGGCGATGGTGATGCACTCCACATCCTCCGCAAGGTCCTCGACCCCTTCGGAGAGACGCGCCTCGATGTAGTCCTCTAGCCCCGCCGCGGAGATGTTGCGCACGGCCTCCTGCAAGGGGCCCTGCTTGTTGTCGACGGCGTAGGCCTTCTCGCAGAGGCGGCGTTTCACCGCCTCGATGGGCAGTCGGGCGTGGTCGGTCCCCACATCGTAGAGCACGCGGCATCCCGTGACGTGCGCGAGGACAGCCTGGAGTCGTTTCGAGATCATGAATCGATGAAATCCTTCAGTTTCTTGCTGCGGGAGGGATGCCTCAGCTTGCGGAGCGCCTTCGCCTCGATCTGGCGGATGCGTTCGCGGGTGACGCCGAACTCTCGCCCGACTTCCTCGAGCGTGCGGGTGCGTCCATCGAGCAGGCCGAAACGCATGCGGAGGACTTTCTCCTCGCGGTCGGTGAGCGTCTCGAGGACCTCGCTGAGCTCCCGTTTGAGCATCTCCTTCGAGGTGTACTGCATCGGGGTGTCGGTGTCCTGGTCGGGAATGAAGTCACCGAGGCTGGAATCCTCTTCCTCCCCGACGGGGGATTCGAGGCTGATGGGCTCCTGGGCGACCTTCTGGATGATCTGCACTTTCTCGACGCTGATATCCATGCGTTCGGCGACCTCTTCAGGGAGCGGTTCGCGCTTGAGCTCCTGGATCAGCTGCCGCTGGGTGCGCACGAGTTTGTTGATGGTCTCGACCATGTGCACGGGGATGCGGATGGTCCGGGCCTGATCCGCGATGGCCCGCGTGATGGCCTGGCGGATCCACCAGGTGGCGTAGGTCGAGAACTTGAAGCCTTTCGTGTGGTCGAACTTGTTGACGGCTTTCATCAAGCCCATGTTGCCTTCCTGGATGAGATCGAGGAACTGCATGCCGCGGCCGACATAGCGCTTGGCGATGGAGACGACCAGCCGCAAATTGGCTTCGACGAGCTTGTTCTTCGCCAGCTCGCCCCGATACATCTTGTCCTCGACCTGCTTCTTGAAGGCGGGGGTGATGGCCTCGCGCTTCTCCTTCTTTTCGTCGTATGCTTCCTTCGCTTCCTTCGCCGCACGGATATCCTTCGCGAGGCGCATCTCCTCATCGGCCTTGAGCAGCTCGACCCGGCCGATCTCCTTGAGATACATGCGCACCGGGTCGTCGACCTTGATCGAATCGATGGATTCAAAGGATTTATCCTGAAGCAGTTCTTCTTCAATGTCCTTCGCGAAGTCGAGATTGAGCGCGACGGCCTTGTCGACCTCCTCCTCGGGGACCTCCTCGGCATCGACGCCGTCGATCTTGGGGACTTTGTAGGTCACCATGTCCTCTTCGCTGACCACATCGACCTCGGCCTTCTCGAGCTCGGCGACGATTTCATCGAAGAGGTCGCTGTCGGGGTCGACGTAACGTTCGACCTCCTTGACCTCGAGATAGCCTTTCGTTTTGCTGAGTTCAATCAGTTCCTGTACGATCTTTTCTTTTTCCATGTTTCGCCTCCTTGAGCAGGGCGTCGATTTTTTGTTGGTAGCGGATCTTCTCTTCCAGCGCCTCGGCCTCCGCCAGCCGTCGCTTGAGGGTCCGGATGCGGTTCCTCCGGGTGTATTCGCGCATCACCCTGAGCAGATCCTCGAATTCCTGGTCGCTGTAGGGGTAGACCGCGCAGTCGATGTGGCGCGAGAAATACTCGCGCTGGGGCTGGTTGAGGCGGGCAGCGAACAGTTCGGGCACGATGCAGCTCTGTCGGTTGAAATCGTAGTATTCGAAGATTTCGAACTGGATATCCCGCGCGTCCTTATCCACATAGGTCACATCCTCGAACTCGCGGCGGAACCGGCGGGCGTAGTGTTCGCTCTTGATGAAGTAATGGATGAACGCCCGTTCCGCACGACGGAACTTGTCGGTGACCTCCGGGACGCGCGAACGGGTGTAAGTCGGGGTGCGCGGCCGGCGGGCGCGGGGGTCGTAATCTTCCTCGAGCGTCGCCACCGAGACGCCGATATCCTCAGAAAGGCGTTTGAGGTAGTGCTCGCGCGCAAGCGAGGAGAGCGGACGGATCAGGGCGAAGACTTTCTGCTTGAACCGATCCAGCTCGCTGATCGACGCATCCGCTCCCGGCCGGTAGGCCTCATAGAGATACTCCGTACGGTCGACCGCCTGGTCGATACGCTCGCGGAACGCCTTCGCTCCGTGTTCGCGGATGTAGTCATCCGGGTCTGTATCCTTCGGCAGCCGCGCGATGCGCACCTCGAAGGGCGCCTGCCGGAGATCTCTGAGAAACCGCATCGTGGCGTCCTCGCCGGCCGCATCCCCATCAAAGCAGATGATTAGGGTCTGTGTGATGCCTTTCAGCGCCTCCACATGCGGACGGGTGAATGCGGTGCCCATGATGGCGATGCCCTCCCTGACACCGGCCTGATGGGCCATGATAACGTCCATGAAGCCTTCGAAGAGCACCACGCGCCCGCTTTCCTTCGCCGGGCGCTTCGCCCGGTGCAGATTGTAGAGGATCGATTGCTTCTCAAACAGCGGCGTGCGGGGGCTGTTGATGTACTTGGCGGCCTTCGATTCCTTGAACGTGCGGCCCGAGAAGCCGAGCACGTTTCCTTCGCCGTCCTGCACGGGGAAGATGATGCGTTCGCGGAAGACGTCGTAGACGTCCTGCTTTTCACGGATGAGTCCGAGGTCGCTCAGGTCGCTTTTGAGGTACTCCTTGGAGCTCATGGCCTGATAGAGGGCGTCCTTCGATGCGGGAGCGAATCCGAGCTCGAAGGTATCCAGACTCTCCCGGGTGAGCCCGCGCTGCTTCAGATATTCGCGGGCGGGTTCGCCGGATTTGAGGTTGGTGAGCTGCACCTTGTAGAAGTTCGCGGCCGCACGGTTGATCTCGAAATACTTGCGGTTGCGCCTCGCAGCGGGGCTTTCGTCGACGGTGACGCCGACGCGGTCGCCGAGATAGCGGATCGCCTCGGCGCTCGAGAGCCCCCAGTGCTCCTTGACGAACGTCAGGGCGTTGCCCCCGGCCTTGCAGGAGAAACAGTGATAGAGCTGCTTGTCCTCGCTCACGGAAAAAGAAGGCGTCTTTTCTTCGTGGAAGGGGCAGAGCCCCATGTAATTCTTGCCCTTTTTCTTCAGGGGCGTGACTTCGTTGATCAGCTCGACAAGATCGATGCGCTTGAGGATCTCATCAATCGTCCCCTGACGCTTCTCAGCCATAGATCATCACCTGAAGGAGACACGCCTTTTGAGATACTCGACTAAATCGTCGGTGTGCACGCGGGTCTGTTCCATGCTGTCGCGGTCGCGCACCGTCACGGTACCGTCTTCCTCGCTTTGGTGGTCGACGGTGACGGTCAGCGGGGTGCCGATCGCGTCCTGACGGCGGTAGCGGCGACCGATCTTGCCGGCTTCGTCATAGAGCACGTTCAGATGCTTCGCAAGTTCGGCGTGAAGCTTCTGCGCCGTCTCACGGTGCTTCTTCTTGATGAGCGGGAACACGGCGGCCTTGTAGGGGGCGAGCGCCGGATGCAGGCGCAGCGTTTCGCGGCTCTCGCCGCTTTCGAGGGTCTCCTCCTCGTACGCATCGGAAAGCACGGCGAGGAAGAGACGCTCGACGCCGAGGGAGGGTTCGATGACGTAGGGGATGTACTTTTCATTGGTCACAGGATCCTGGTATTCGAGGGATTCTCCGGAATGCGCCTGGTGGGCGCTCAGGTCGAAATCGGTCCGCGAGGCGATGCCCCACAGCTCATCGAAGCCGAAGGGATAGGCGTATTGGATGTCGGTGGTCGCATCCGAATAGTGCGAAAGCTGGTGCGGCTCGTGGTCGTCAAGACGCAGATTCTCGCGGGAGATGCCGATGTCGAGCAGCCACTGCAAGGAGGCGTCCTTCCAGTAGGCGAACCATTCCTGTTCGCTGCCGGGCTTGCAGAAGAACTCGAGCTCCATCTGCTCGAACTCGCGGGTGCGGAAGATGAAGTTCTTCGGCGTGATCTCGTTGCGAAAGCTCTTGCCGATCTGCGAGATGCCGAAGGGCACCTGCATACGACTGGTCCGCTGGACGTTCTTGAAGTTGACGAAGATGCCCTGCGCGGTCTCGGGGCGCAGGAAGACGGACTGGCTCTTGTCGTCGACAACGCCGAGCTGGGTCTCGAACATCAGGTTGAACTGGCGGATGGGGGTGAAATCCTTCGCGCCGCAGGAAGGGCAGCTGATGCCGGCTTCGTTGATGAACGCCTCCATCTCCTCGATGGAGAAGGCGTCGGCGTCGATGGAATCGTCGTGTTCTTCGATCAGATGGTCCGCCCGATGGCGCGCCTTGCATTGCTTGCAGTCGATGAGCGGGTCGGTGAAGCTATCAACGTGACCGCTCGCCTCCCAGGTCTGGCGGTTCATGAGAATCGCGGAGTCGAGTCCGACGTTGTAGGGACTCTCCTGGACGAAACGCCGCCACCAGAGGTTCTTGAGGTTGTTCTTCAGCTCCACCCCGAGCGGTCCGTAATCCCAGGTGTTCGCCAGGCCTCCGTAGATTTCGCTTCCTTGGAAGACGAACCCGTAGTTCTTGGCGTAGTTGACGAGCTTCTCCATTGTGATCGACATGGTGATTCCTCCCGCTAGAGTAGGTTTTTGAGTACGGCCTTCGCCTTGGCCGAAAAGCCGAGGTGAAGGCGATAAAGGGCATCGCTCAGCTCGAAGAGACGCTTGGCGTCTGCGTTTTGGAGCCCGAGCGGTTGATAATCGGCGATATCCGCATAATACAGATGACGCAGCGCCTTGACGATCTCCTCACCATAGGTGGGGCGGCCGCGTTCGGCATGCGTCGGACAGACGAGCGCGCCGGTGTGCGCATCGTATCGGAGGGATTCACGGCTCCCGCAGACATGGCAGCCCCCGAGCTGCAATCCCGCGCCATGGAACCAAAGGAACTTGAGTTCGAACAGCAGCAACCCTTCATGCGGCGGGACCTCGCCCGAGAGGAAGCGCAGGTAGCGCTTGAGGAAATCGAACAGTTTCGCATGGTCGTCCTGTTCGTGGACGTTGTAATAGACGATTTCGCACACGGCGTCCAGCGCGCTCTTGCGGTCGAAATCCCGCTTCGCGCCAGCATAGCGCGCCTTCAGGGTCGCGTCCTTGAGGGTGGGCAGCTTCCCGCGCGAGAGGTCCGCTTCGATGAGGACCCCGCGCTGGATCAGCGGGCGCAGGGGACTCTTGAGCTTGCGCACGCCGCGGGCGATGAAGGTCACGTGGCCCCTCTCCGCATAGGCATAGACCAACCGGCTGCTTTCGCGATAATCGATGGTGCGCAGGATGAGCGCCTCGAATCCGCCCATCTCAGGACTCCCCGAATCCGAGGTTCCGCAGGCGCTCGGGGCGGGTGCGCCAGTCCTTCACAACCTTGCAGTGCAGGTCGAGATAGACCTTCGAACCGAGCAGATTCAGGATATCCTGCCGCGCACGGGTGCCGATGGTCTTGATCATGCGGCCGTTTTTGCCGATGATGATCTTCTTTTGCGACTCGCGCTCGACGATGATAGTCGCGTGGATGTCGAGCATGTCGTCCTGGGTTTCACTGGGGGTGATGGAATCGATCTCGACCGCGACACTGTGGGGGATCTCCTGCTGGGTCGTCTCGAGGATCTTTTCACGGATCCGCTCGGCGATGAGCACCCGTTCGGGCTGATCCGAGGTCATCTCGGGCGGAAAGTACTGCGGCCCCTCCTCGAGGTAGGCCTTCATGTCGGAAAGCAGCTCCTCGACGTGCCAGCCCTTGCGGGCGCTGATGGCGAAAGCCGCCTCGAAGGGGTAGCGTTCCTTGAGCCCATCGACATAATCCTTCAGCCGCTCGAAATCGCGCACGGCGTCGAGTTTGTTGATGATGAGGAATACAGGCGTCTTCACCTCGCGAAGACGCTTCATCATCCCCTCATCGAGCGGCTTCTTGTCATCGAGCGCATCGACCATGAGCATCACGAGGTCCACGCTTTTGAACGTGCGCAAGGCGCTGCGGCGCATGTGGCTGCCGAGGTCATGCTTCGGCGGATGGATGCCCGGGGTGTCGATGAACACCATCTGGGCCTCCTCATCCGTATAGACGCCACGGATGACGTGGCGGGTCGTCTGGGGTTTCGTCGAGACAATGGCCACCTTTTCGCCGAGCACGGCGTTGAGGAAGGTGCTCTTGCCGACATTGGGATGGCCGACGACGGCGATGAAGCCCGACTTCACCTACCGAGGTCCTCCTCGCTGAACGCAAGCGGCAGGAGTTCCTTGTTGGCCTTCGTCGTGACCTCCCCGCTTCTGGTCGACATGTGCACGGGCACATCGGGCGCGAGCAGTTCGCTCATCACCTGACGGCAGGCGCCGCAAGGCGTCACGAGGGTGTCGGCTTCGCTCGCGAGCGCCATCTCGACGATGTCCTCGCGCCGATACCCCTGGGCGTAGGCCGTGAAGAGCGCGGTCCGTTCGGCGCAGTTCGAAAGACCATAGGAGGCGTTCTCGATGTTGACGCCGGTGATGACGACGTTGTCGCGCATGCGGATCGCGGCGCCGACGGGAAAGTTCGAATAGGGGACATACGTGTTTTTGAGGGCCGCCTTCGCGGCCTGCATCAGATCGTGGTCCATATTTTCACCTCATCGATGGAGCTTGAGTTTTTGCAGGATGCGCTCCTGAAGGCTGAACATGATGTGTTCTTTCTCCTCGGTGTCGTGGTCATAGCCGATGGCGTGCAGGAAGCCGTGGACGACGAGGAACGCCAGCTCGCGCTTGAAGGTGTGGCCATACCCGCGGGATTGTTCGTAGGCGACGTGGATGGCGATGAAGACATCCCCCAGCTCGTCATCGGTATCGGAGGGGAAGGTGAGGACGTCGGTGACCTTGTCTTCGCCCCGGTAGGTACGGTTGAGCTCGCGCATGTATTCGTTGGTCACGAAGATGACGTTGAGCAGTCGCTTCCTGCTTACGTCCATCTCCTTGTAGGCGCGCTTGAGCACCTTCTCGACGAACGGTCCGTAGTTCTCCTCGTTGCCTTGATTGATCACGTTAACCTTCATGTTCGTATCGCTCCAGTATGCGTTGGATGAGCGGATGACGGATGACGTCGACCCGCTCGAAACGGATCACCTCGATGCCCTTGAGTCCCTCAAGCAGGGCGATGGCGTGGGTGAGTCCGCTTTGTTCGTTGCGCGGGAGATCGACCTGGGTCAGATCGCCGGTCACAATCATCTTCGAGTGGAAGCCGAGCCGGCTTAAAAAGAGCTTCATCTGGCCGATTGTCGTATTCTGCGCCTCATCAAGCACGACGAAGGCGTCGTCGAGGGTGCGACCGCGCATATAGGCGAGCGGCGCGATCTCGATGACGCCGTTCTCGATCAGTTCATCCGTCTGGCGCGTGCCGAGCGCTTCGTTCAAGGCATCGTAAAGCGGCCGCAGGTAGGGGTCGATCTTCTCCTTCAAATCCCCCGGGAGGAAGCCGAGCTTCTCGCCGGCCTCCACAGCGGGACGGGTCAGGATGATCTTGCGGATGTTGCCGTTTTTGAGCTGCCTGACCGCATGCATGATCGCGACATAGGTCTTCCCCGTGCCGGCCGGACCGGTGGAGAAGATCAGGTCGTTGGCGTCGATGGCTTCAAGGTAGCGTTTCTGGTTGATGGTCTTCGCGAGGATCGGCTTGCCGGTCGCCGTCTTGGTGATTTCGACGCGATCCATGTAATGGTCGATGATGTCCGTCTTGTCCCGTTCACCGACGAGCTTGGCGACGTAGATGACGTCGCGCTCGCTGACCTGCACGCCTTCTTCGACCAGGCGGATGAGGACGGTGAAGACGTCCTCGAGCGCTTCCTTGACATCGGCATCCGCTTTCGGTATGCGGATGGCGTCGCCCTTCGTGTAGATCGTCGTATCGAACAGGCGGTTGAGCACGTCGAGATGGCGGTCCTTGACACCGATGACATCGCTGAACGTATTGAGGTTGTTGAAGGACACATCCAAAGTGGTCAGTTCCAAGACATCCGTCTCCTTTGTGCAAAAAATAATGCCCAACCTTTATTATATCATAAGCAGGGCATGCCGTGCCGGTTGAAAAAATAACGGTGAAAGGACTTCCACCGTTATTCTTCTTGCGTCACCGCTTGTTTTTGTTGTTTTTGTTCTGCTTTTTCTTGATCTCGCTGGGCTTTTCGTAATATTCCCGACGTCGAGCTTCCGCAAGGGCCCCCGAACGTGAAACGTTCTTCTTGAAACGTTTCAGTGCGCTATCAAGAGACTCGTTGTTGCGTACGACCGTCTTAGCCATGGGTTTCCCTCCCTTCCGCTCTTGGAAAATGTATCTTAATCATACCAAAAAAGCCGCCCCGTGTAAAGGATTCAGACTGCTTTTCATTCAGTCTGCAGTGGTGCCGACGCGCGGGCGACGGGGTACTCGGCATCCACAAGGCGGACATGCACGAACGTGTTCGGCGGATACACCCCGGGGACGCGCACGCGGACATATTCACCGCTGTGTCCGAAGGCCTCGCCGTCTTCGTGTTGTTCAATGAGCACGCGCAGCGTGCGGTTGGTATCGAGAAGATGCTTTCGATAGCGTCTCGCGAGCGATTCATTCCTAGAAAGCAGACGATCCACCCGCGCACGCTTGGTCCGCCCATCGACGAAGTTTCCCTCCGAAGCCGCCTTCGTCCCTTCCCTCGGGGAGAAGGGGAAAACGTGCAGCTCGGAGAAAGCGATCCGCTCGAGCGTTTCTTCCATCTGTGCGAATTCCTGTTCGCTTTCCCCCGGATAGCCCGCGAGCACATCCGTCGTGATCGCGACATCCTCACCGAGGCTGTTTCGCACGTCACGGATTGTGCTTTCATATTCCTCGACGCTGTATCGGCGGCGCATGCGTCTGAGCACGCTGTCGGCGCCGTGCTGCAGGGGTATGTGCAGATGCGGCGCGAAGCGCGCATCGGCGGCGAACAGCTCAAGGACGCCTCCGGTCAGTTGATTGATCTCGATCGACGAGACGCGCACGCGCTCGAGTCCATCAAGCTCGCTGATGCGACGGAGGAGGCCTTCAAAAGAGATGTCACGACGCTCCTTGCCGTAGCCGCCGGTGTGGATGCCGCTCAGCACGAGCTCGCGGTATCCTTCCTCGATCAGCGTCCGGGCCTCCTTCAGCACCGCCTGTGGGTCGCGGGAGCGGATCGGCCCCCGGGCGTAGGGGATGATGCAGAACGAACAGAAACGATCACACCCATCCTGGATCTTGAGGAACGCCCGGGTGTGGTCCTTGAACCGGGTGAGTCCGAGTTCGTCGAACTGCCGGGTGCGAAAGGCGTCGTTGACATCGAGGATCGGTTCTCGCTCGGCGAGTTGACGCTCGACGTATTCGATCAGTCTTGAACGTTCAAGCGTCCCCATCACGATGTCGACGCCGGGGATGGCGGCGACCTGATCGCTTGCCAGCTGGGAGTAGCATCCCAGGACGGCAACAACCGCGTCGGGGTTGCGGCGGATGGCGCGACGGATCTGCTTGCGGCTCTTGGCGGCGCTCTGGGTGGTCACGGTGCAGGTGTTGATGACGTAGACATCCGCAAAGGCGTCGCTGTCGACGAGCGTGTAGCCGCGGCTTTCGAAGGTCTCTTTCAATGCTTCGCTTTCGTAGAGATTGACTTTGCAGCCGAGCGTGTGGAACGCAACTTTCATCCTGCGACCCCCTCGAATTCGTAGCTGAGGACGCTGAGCGCATAAAGCGCCGCCGTGTCGCTGCGCAGGATGCGCGGTCCAAGGGAGACCCGGCGGGCGCCGTGGTCGGTGGCGGCCTGTACTTCCTCCGCGGTGAAACCGCCTTCCGGACCGATGAGGACGAGCACGTCCATGCCGTCCTCGATTGACTTGACGGCCTGCCTCATGTGCACCGCCGTTTCTTCCTCGTAGGGCAGCAGCACAACGTCATAAGCCGAAAAATCCACTGCACTCAGCGGCGACGGCGCTGCTAGCGTCGGCGGCTGGTCCCGATGGCATTGCTCCGCCGCCTCCTGCAGGATGCGGCGGAATCGCTCACCTTTGCGCTCCCGTTTGGCTCCTAGCCGCACCACGCAGCGCGCGGCTTCCAGCGGCAGCACGCTCTCGACCCCGAGCTCGGCCGCTTTCTGCAGGGTGCGCTCGAAGGGCTCCTTGCGGATGAGGGACAGTCCGAGCGTGATATGGAGCTTGTGCGAAGCCGTGCGCACACGATACAGCCGGCGCACGTGCAGGGCGTCGGCCGCGATGGACGTCAGCTCCACGAGATGGCAGCGCCCATGCAGATCGCACAGCACGAACTGCTCGCCGGGCTGCATCCGCATGACGTTCGCGACGTGGTGATGGATGGTTTCAGCGGTGATGCGGATGGTCTCATCAAGACTCTCACGGTCGATAAAATAACGCTGCATAGGAATCACCGCTCCCATTATAGCACTATCGAGGACGGAAGGGAATAAAGAGGCGCGGTTTGAAGGCTCCCGATGCGTGTGATACCATGAAGGGAGAAAGCACTCACTACCACACAAGGAGTGAATGGTCGATGAAACCGTATGAAGAAAAACGCGCCAAGCTGAAAAACGGCGAGAAGATCTACTTCCGCGTGCGCAAGGGCGGCGAACATCCGCTTGTCCTCATCCACGGAAACATGGTCTCCTCAGAAAACCTCGATGTGCTGATGAGTGCCCTCAGCGATGACTTCACCGTCTACGCCGTCGACCTCCGCGGTTTCGGACGCTCAAGCTACGAACAGCCCATCGAGTCCATCCGGGACTTCTCCGAAGACCTCCGGCTGCTGACAAGAGCCTTGAAGCTCAAGCGCTTCTCGATCATGGGCTGGTCGCTCGGCGGCAACGTCGCGATGCGCTACGCGCTTGATTATCCCGATGACGTCCACCGCCTCATCCTGCTCGCGCCCGGCAGCGCGAAAGGATTCCCGATGCGCAAGAAACGCCTCGGCATCTTCCCCACGAAACAATTCCTCAAAAGCAAGCAGGAAGTCGAAAGCGCCGTCCGCAAGGTCGCTCGCATCCAGAAGAAAAACCGTCGCAAGCTGGCCAAGTGGATTCTCAAGAAAGGCCTCTACACCCACCGCACGCCCAACGACGCGCGCATGACGAAATACATCGACGCCTTCCTCTCGCAGCGAAACCTCGCCGATGTCAACTACGCGCTGACCACCTTCAACCTGACGGACCAGTACAACGGCGTGGTCGAAGGCACCAATGAAATCCACAAGCTCAATAAGCCCGTCCTCATCCTCCACGGTGAGGACGACAAGGTCGTCCCGCCCGTCGTCTCCAGCGACAACCGCGCCTTCATCGGCGAGAACGCCCAGGTTGAAACATTCAAGGATGCCGGTCACGCGCTGCACTTCGACCACGACGAAACCATCGCGAAGCGTCACCACACCTTCCTGCTCGATAAGAAAGAATAACACCGTTCCTGACGTAGATCAAAAAATCGCGATGCCCGGCATCGCGATTTTTCATTGCTTGAATTTCTTCTTGACCTTGTCCCAGAGGTTGTCTTCAGCCTTGAGGTCGGTCTTGGAAAGCGACTCGAAGAGTTCGCGTTGTTTCTTGCTGAGCTTGGTGGGGATCTGTACATCGGCGATGGCGTGCAGATCGCCGTTGCGCTTGCTTCTAAGGTTCGGCATGCCTTTGCTGCGGATGCGGAACCGCTTGCCGGGCTGGGTGCCCGCGGGAATCTTCAGCTTGACATCGCCGTGCGGCGTGGGCACGATGATCTCATCACCGAGCACCGCCTGTGAGATTGTGAGAGGGATCTTGACGACAAGGTCGTCGCCGTGTCTTTCAAAGACGTCGTCGTCCTCGACTTCAAAGACGATGTAGAGATCGCCGGGCGGGCCGCCCTTGACACCCTTGTGCCCGAGGCCGGAAAGCCGGAGCTGGTTGTTGGTGTCGACGCCGGCGGGGATGTTGACGGTGACCGTCTTCTCGGTCGCGACCTGGCCTTCACCGCCGCACGTCTTGCAGGGATTCTCGATGGTCTTGCCCTCGCCGCCGCACTGCGGGCACACGGTCTGCGTGCGCGTACGGCCGAAGAGCGTCTGCTGTTCCATCGTCACGGCGCCGGTGCCCTTGCACCGCTGGCAGGTCTTGATGTCGCTCGCGCTCTCTGCGCCGCGTCCACCGCACGTGCCGCACTCTTCATAGGCGGTGGTGCGGATCTTGCGCTTGGCCCCTTTGACGGCCTCCTCGAAACTGACACGCATACGCTTTTGAATGTCCTGACCCTTGCGCGGGCGGCTTCTGCGCTGCGCGCCGCCGCCGCCGAAGAACTGCGAGAAGATATCCTCGAAGTCGAAGCCGGCGAAGCCTTCCGCACCGCCGAAGCCGAAGCCCTCGGCGCCGCCACCGCGCTGTTGGGCCTGTTCAAAGGCCGCATGACCGAAGCGGTCGTATTGTTCGCGCTTGGAGGCATCGGAGAGGACTTCATACGCTTCGCGGATCTCCTTGAACTTCTCGGAGGCGTTCTCTTCTTTGGAGCCGTCGGGGTGGTACTTTCTGGCCAGCTTCCGATAGGCGGACTTGATCTCGTCCTTCGATGCGTCCTTGCTGACGCCTAGCGTCTCATAGTAGTCTTTTTTCGCGGCCATGGTCTCACCTCGATGTCAGGCGATGCAAAGCCTTGCATCGCCTGTCGGTTTCAGTCCACCTCTTCATAGTCGGCGTCGACGACATCGTCGTCATCGTCGTCCGCCTGTTCGGTGCCGGCCTCGGCACCGGTGTCCTGTTGTTGGGCCTGCTGTTCTTGCTGGGCTTTTTCATAAGCCTTGCTGGCGAGCTCCTGGGCGACGGATTCGAGTGCTTCCTTCTTGCTCTTGATATCCTCGATGTCGTCGCCTTTCAAGGCCTCTTCAAGCTCCTTGGCTTTGGCTTCGGCGTCTTGTTTCTTCTCTTGGTCGACGTCGTCGCCGAGGTCCTTGATGGCCTTGTTGGTCTGGAAGACGAGCTGATGCGCCTCGTTCTTGAGTTCGGCCTGCTCCTTGAGCTCCTTGTCCTTCTCGGCGTTCTCTTCGGCTTCCTTGACCATGCGCTCGATTTCTTCTTCGCTGAGCGCGTCCTGGTCCTTGATGGTGATGTTTTGCTTCTTGCCGGTGCCCTTGTCCTCGGCGCTGACGTTCACGATGCCGTCGGCGTCGATGTCAAAGGTGACCTCGATCTGCGGCACGCCGCGGGGTGCGGGCGGGATGTCGGTGAGCTGGAACTTGCCGAGGCTCTTGTTCTGGTTCGCCATCGGCCGCTCACCCTGGAGAACGTGGATGTCGACCGCCGTCTGGTTGTCTTCTGCGGTGCTGAAAATCTGGGACTTGCTGGTGGGGATGGTCGTGTTGCGCTCGATGAGCGTGGTGAACACGCCGCCGAGCGTCTCGATGCCCAGCGAGAGCGGTGTGACATCCAGCAGGAGTACGTCCTTGACGTCGCCTTGCAGCACGCCGGCCTGGATGGCCGCGCCGAGCGCGACGACTTCGTCGGGGTTGATGCCTTTCGTCGGCTCTTTGCCGAGTTCTTTCTTGATGAGCTCCTGCACGGCGGGGATGCGGGTCGAACCGCCCACAAGCAGGATCTTGTCGATGTCGCTTGCGCTCATCTTCGCATCCTTGAGGGCTTGCTTGATGGGTCCGCGGGTCTGCTCGATCAGATCGTCGGTGAGTTCGTTGAACTTCGCGCGCGTCAGCGAGGTATCAAGATGCAGGGGACCGTCGCTGCCGACGGTGATGTAGGGCAGCGAGATCGAGGTCGAGGTGACGTTCGAGAGCTCGCGCTTGGCCTTCTCCGCGGCGTCCTTGACGCGCTGGAGGGCCATCTTGTCCTTCTTGAGGTCGACGCCGTGCTCTTTTTTGAATTCGCCGACCAGATGGTCGATGATGCGCTCATCGAGGTCGTCGCCGCCGAGCTTGTTGTTGCCGGCGGTCGAGAGCACCTCGAAGGTGCCTTCGGACAGTTCGAGGATCGAGACGTCGAAGGTGCCGCCGCCGAGGTCGTAGACCAGGACGGTCTGGTCGTCTTCCTGCTTGTCGAGTCCATAGGCGAGGCTTGCGGCGGTGGGTTCGTTGATGATGCGCTTGACCTCGAGGCCGGCGATTTTGCCGGCGTCCTTGGTGGCCTGGCGCTCCGCGTCGTTGAAGTAGGCGGGGACGGTGATGACCGCCTCCTCGACGCTTTCGCCGAGATAGTCCTCAGCGGCCTGCTTGAGGTTCTGCAGGATCATCGCCGAGATTTCCTGGGGTGTGTATTCCTTGCCCTTGACCTTGACTTTCTCCTTGGTTCCCATCTTGCGCTTGATGGATGTGACCGTATCGGGGTTGGTGATGACCTGCCGTTTGGCGACATCGCCGACCTGGATTTCTTCATCCTTGAAGGCGACCACGCTGGGTGTGGTGCGTCCACCCTCCTGATTGGGGATGAGTTTCGGGTCGCCGCCTTCCATGACGGCTACACACGAGTTGGTGGTGCCGAGGTCGATGCCGATCATTTTCTTTGCCATTAGCTAACACTCTCCTTTTCGTTGGCTTCGTTACCGTTCGTTTGTGTTTCTTCGTCCGTCTTGCTTTCACTGACCCTGACCATCGCCGGACGAAGCAGGCGGTCCTTGAGCAGATAGCCCGCCTGGAGCTCCTCGGTGACGACGCCGGGGTCGACATCGTCCCGGGGGTCGGTGGCGACGGCCTGGTGATAGTTGGGGTCGAAGGTTTCGCCTTCGGCCTCGATGCGTTCAAGACCGTTCGTCTCGAGCGCCTTCCTGAGTTCACGATGAATCATCTCGAATCCCTGGAGAGAGGATTCACCATGACCATTCTCCGTTTCTTTCTTCAGGGCGATCTCGAAGTTGTCAAGCACGGGCAGGATGGCTTTCATCAGTTCCGCGTTGGCGTACTTGCGGTCGCGGATGCGTTCATCCTGCATCCGGCGCTTGAAGTTCTGCAGTTCCGCCTGGTTGCGCAGAAGCTGCTCCTTGAGGTCCTTGATTTCCGATTGCAGCTTCTCGATGTCCTGTGAGCCTTCCTTTTCCTCACCGTTCTGCTTGGCTTCGCCCGTGTCCTTGGCTGCATCTTCGGTCTGCGAGGCCTGTGCTTGTTCTTCTTCTTCTGTCGTTGTTTGTGCCTGTTGCTTCTTCTTTTTTTCGGCGTCCTTCTTCGCCATGTCATGCCTCCTCGTGAATGGTCGTTATCCGTCACGCCTCACAGCTTGGACAGGTGCGAGGCGAGGTATTGGAGCAGGGGAATCACCTTCCGGTATTCCATGCGGGTGGGACCGACGACGGCGATCGTTCCCCGTTCGCCCTCGCCGACTTCATAGGGCACGGTGATCACCGAGCAGTCCTTCATGGCCTGGATCTGGTTCTCGCTGCCGATGCGGACGGTGAGACCGTTGGAGTTGCTGTGCTCGACGAGCCGCAGGATGTCGTTGCGTTCGAAGAAACTCATCAGCTCCCGGACCCGGTCGAGATCCTTGAACTCCGGCTGATAGAGGATGTTGCTCTGACCGGAGAGATAGAACTTCGATTGCGTGAAGCGGGTGAACGCATCCAAAAACGCATCAATGATCTGCTTGTTGTAGGCGAGCAGGTCCTTGATCCGGTGCTGGTCGACTTCGTAGTGCAGTTTCTGCGAGACCTGGGAGATGGGCACATCGTAGAGGATGTCGTTGAGAATCTGCATGATATGGCGCAGTTCGTCGACATCCGTGCTCGAAGGCAGCGAAATGTGCTTGCTCTCGACGTGTCCGTAGTTGGTGACCACCAGCATCACGCTCGTCCCCTCGTTGAGGGGGATGAGCTCGAGCTTGCGCACCCGGGCGTTGTGCGCCCCGGGTCCGAGGGCGACGGAGGTGTAGTTGGTCAGCTGGCTGATCAGGTCGATCGCACGTTCGATCGTCTCCTCGCGGGACATATTCTTCTCGAAGAGGTCGTCGATCAACGTCATGTCAAGGTCGGTGTCGACTCCTTCGTTCATCAGCGTATCGACATAGTAATGATAGCCCCTATCCGAGGGGATGCGCCCGCTCGAGGAATGCGTCTTCTCAAGAAAGCCGCCCTCCTCGAGGTCGGCCATGTCGTTGCGGATAGTCGCCGGCGAATAGCCGAGCTTCTTCGAAAGCGTGCGGGAACCGACGGGTTCCGCCGTCCGCACGAACTCTTCGACGATCAGCTTGAGGACTGTCTTCTGCCGATTGGTAACCATGTCCGTCACCTCTTTTAGCACTCGTAACCTCCGAATGCTAACGCCATTATAAACGAAGTCGGTAGCACTGTCAACCGTCGAGTGCTAACAAATCCCCGGAAAAAAACCGCCCACGGCGGCTAGACGAACGGGTTCTCCCGCTGCTCGACGTCGAGACGCGTCGCCTCGCCGTGGCCGGGATAGACGACGGTCTTCCCCTCGAGGCGTTCGAAGAGCGTCTTCAGCGACACGCGGAGCTGCTCGCCGTCCCCGCTGGGCAGATCGGTGCGTCCCACCGTGCCCGCAAAGAGCGTATCGCCGCTGAAGAGCACCCCGCGGTATTCGTAGCACACTCCGCCGGCCGTGTGCCCGGGAGTGTGGTGGACACGGATTTCGTGATCCGCGAAGGAAACCGTCTCCCCATCACGGAGGGTGCGCACCTCCACTGAATCATCGAGGGCATACTCCCCGCCCATGAAGGCGCTCAGATTCAACGAGGGATCGAACAAAAACGCCTGTTCGGCTTCGTGGATGTAGATCGGCACGTTCCGTTTGTCCAGGACGGCCTTGAGGCCGGCCAGGTGGTCGTAGTGTCCATGCGTCATCAAGACGGCGCGCAGCGTCGCCTCGTGCTTTTTCAGCGTCTCGAAGATGGCGCCCGCCTCCGCGCCCGGGTCGATGAGCACGGCCTCGCCGGCGTCGATGAGCAGATAGGCGTTCTCTTCAAACGCGTTCACGAAGCGTTCAACCTGCATGCCGCACCGCCTCCATCGCCCCATAGATGCCGGCGTCGTTGCCGAGCTTCGCCGGCTCGAAGGCCACATCGGCCGTCTGGGTGAAGGCGACCGCCTCATAAGCCTGCCGGATACGCGAGAGGAAGAATTCGCCCGCCTCGCTCACCCCGCCGCCGAAGACAAAAACGGCCGGGTCCAACGTGCCGGCCACCATCGAGAGTGCGCGGCCGAGAGCCGTCGCGGTTTCATCAATCGTTTCCAAAGCCCCCGGGTCGCCCGCTCTGGCGGCATCGAACATCCGCTTGATGGTGATCGGGCCTTGGCGGAGCGGGCTGGATCGCTGCTTGCGGAGCTTGCGCTTGAGCCGTCTTTTCATGGCGTTCGCGCCGGCGACGGCTTCGAGGCAGCCACGGTTGCCGCAGGCGCACTTCGGCCCATCGGGGAGGATGTTCATGTGGCCGAACTCGCCGGCGGCTCCGTGGAAGCCGCGGTAGAGCTCGCCATCGAGCACGATGCCCCCGCCGATGCCGGTGCCGACGGTGATGAAGACAAAGGGGCCCTTCACGCCGCCGAACTGGCGGTATTCCCCGTAAGCGGCCATACCGGCGTCGTTCTCGATGGCGATCGGCACCTCCCTGCCGAGCTCCCCGAGGAACGTCTCCTTGACATTGAAACGGCCCCAACCAAGATTCACGGCCCCGAAGACCTCCTCGCCGACGACGGGGCCGGGCACACCGATGCCCACCCCGAGCAGATCGTCGAGATCCGTGAGGGCCCCGGCCGTATCGGGCAGGATGTTCGCCCCCTGCTTCGAGGTATCCGTGGGGACTTTGCGGCGCTCAAGCAGGTTCCCTTTTTCATCGAAGACGCCGATCTTGACTGAGGAACCGCCGACGTCGATGCCTACGTAACGTGCCATGTGGACACCACCCGTTAAAAAAACTTCTGCGCGCAGAAGTTTTTTTACTTTTTCTCCTTGTGCATGGTCTGCTTGTTGCAGCGCTTGCAGTACTTCTTGACTTCCATGCGGCCGGGATGGCTCTGTTTGTTCTTCGTATAGATGTAGTTCTCCGACTTGCAGGTTTCACATCGCAGGGTGAATTGGACGCGCATGTTCTCAGCCTCCTCGTTGATTTCTATGCCATCTTACCATCCCGCGCGCGAAAAATCAAGTCAACCCCGTGCAAAGCCAGCCGCCATGACGTATAATGAACACGGTGATACTTATGCGCACACGCAAAGAGACCCGACCGGTCCATGTACGAGGAGTTCAGATCGGCGGCAGGGACCACGTCGTCATCCAGACCATGCTCAAGCATCCGCCCAAGGAGACCGAGGCCGCGCTTGAGGAAATCGCGCGCTACCGTTCTCTCGGCGCGGAGATTCTCCGGCTCGCCGTTCGGGATATGGACGACGCCCGGGCGATCGGTACTTTGAGAAAACAAACCGACGCCCCGCTCGTCGCCGATATCCACTTTGACCACGAGCTCGCGCTCGAGGCCTTGGAACAGGGCGTCGACAAGATCCGCATCAACCCCGGAAACATCGGCTCCGAAGCCAAGGTACGCAGGGTCGCGGACGCCTGCAGGGCGCGCGGGGTCCCCATCCGCATCGGGGTCAACGCCGGCAGCCTGGAGCGGGATCTGCTGGAAAGACACGGCCGCAGCGCAACAGCGATGGTCGAAAGCGCCCGGCGGCACGTGAAGCTGCTGGAAGAAGCCGGTTTCGAAGACATCGTCCTGAGCCTCAAGGCGAGCGACGTCACGCTCGCGAGCGAAAGCTACCTCCAGGCGGCGAAGGCCTTCCCCTATCCGCTGCATCTGGGCATCACCGAGGCCGGCACGCTTGAACAGGGCACCATCCAGAGCGCGGCCGGGCTCGGCACGCTGCTCTATCACGGCATCGGCGACACTCTCCGCATCTCCCTGACAGCCAGCCGGGAGGACGAACTGCGCATCGCCCGCAAGCTGCTCGTCGCCTACGGCCTCAAACAGGGCGCGAAACTCGTGACCTGCCCCACCTGCGGGCGGCTGCAGTACGACCTCGAACCGCTCGCGAAGCGGGTCGAGGCCTATCTCGAGGCCAACCCGCTGCCGATCACCGTCGCCATCATGGGCTGCGCCGTCAACGGTCCCCAGGAAGCCAGCGAGGCCGACGTCGGCATCGCCGGGGGCAAGGGCGAGGGGCTCTTGTTCATCAAGGGGCGCATCGTCCGCAAGGTCCCCGAGGCGGAGCTCTACGACGCTCTCATCGAAGCCATCGAAGCAAAAAGGGAAGACGCTTGACGTCTTCCCTTTTGATTTGCGTTCAGGCTGCCTTTTTCAATCGGCGGGATGATAGAACGTGGTGAAGTTGATCTCCACCTCGACGCGCTCGCCGCTGCGCGGGATGTCGTAGCGGACGTTCTGCAGGATGAAAAGCTGATCGAGATCCTGCATGTGTGTGACCAGATCACGCGCCTCCGACGTGTCGTCGGTTTCAAACGCGATGTAGACGCGCTTGGCGTCGTATTGGTCGGCGTAGGTTCGGAAGTCGGTGTTCTCGGGATAAGTGGGGTCGTCGTGGATATCGACGCTCAGGGAGCGCTCGGCGACATCCTGGATGTCGTTGAGCTCAAGCTGGGCATACACGTAGTAAAGCAGGCGGTCCTCGGCGTAGGAGGAGGGGATATAGCGATGCAGCTCCGCCTGCGAAGGCAGCGCCTCGTCGCGGTAGTCGCGGATGAGCTGCTGGTTTTCAGCGAGCTGATCTTCGAGCCGGGTGTTTTCTTCCTCGATGCGTTCGATGCGGTCGTCGAAAAGTCCGAGAATAAAAAAGCGGGCGATGAAGACGGCGATCACGACAAGCATGATGATGCTGGCGAAGATGATGTCGTTGAGGCGTTTACTCAGCATCGTCATCCACCCCGATCACGACCTGGGAGACGTGCCGCGCCCCATCAGGCTCCGAGGCGGGGATGTCGACGTAGTCGACGAACTCCGCTTCCAGCAGTTCGATCTCCAGATCGGAGAAATAGAGCGAGCGCGTAAGCGAGACGGTGGCCTCGATCTCCCCGGTCACGGCGTTGTAGTTGAAATCGAGGAGACGACCCGAGGAATCGGCGGAAAGCACGGCTGCCGACACGCCGTCCTCGTAATCGCCGTAGCCGCCTTGCAGCGCGCGGATGGATTCGATGTCGTTCATGAAGTCGATCCGCTCGGGGTCGAGCCGGTAGGTGGCGATGATGTCATCGGTCAGCTCGACACGGCTTTGCAGGTCGTTCTGCGACTCATAGGCTGAGTCGAGATCGGACTGCCGGTCGTTGAGCGGCAGATAGATGAGCAGCCAGCTGAGACTGACCGCGATGAGCACGATGAAGATGATGTTGACGTTGAACTGCCGTGGACGCTTCATCTCGGGCAGCAGGTCTACATGGATGAAATCGGATCCTTCGCGGTTTTTGCCCTGGTACTTGCGGCTCGGCATCAGAACCACCCCTTCCGTTCAATGAGGGATGCGGCCAGCGGGATGTAGCAGTCGCGGTCGATCAAGGTGTCGACGATTTTGCTGACGTTCTTCATATCGAAGATCTCGGTCGGGAACGCCGCCCCTTCTTCGATGAAGAATTCATGCAAGTCTTCATCCGTGAAGCGGCTCGACATGTTGAAGACGACGACCTTCTCGATGTCGCGGTCCCCGCTGTGGAGATTGTATTTGTAGTAGTTGGCGATCTTCGCGATCTCGCCGTCGATGACATCCAGATAGCGTTCATCCTCCATCGCCTTCGCCTGGACGTTCTGCACTAGCGAGAAAAGCGGGATCTCTTCATCGAAGATGTAGAGCGAATAGGAATCGTTGAAGATCGGCAGGAACATGATATCCTTCTCGAATTCCAGATCCGGCTCCTCGTGCTTGCGGAAATAATACAGCCGGTGCAGCGCTAGCGGGGGCAGCTCCGTGCGCACCACCTGCATGTTCATATGATAGAACAAGGATACATAGGTCTTGAGTTCGTTCTTCGGCGCGTAGAACATGATCACGTCGTAGGAATCCTCGCCTTTGGAGTGGATGACGTAATCCATCTTCATGTCTTCAAACGGCACCATGATCATCTTCTGCATCTGCTGCTCGATGTAGTCGCCGATCTCGTTGGGCTTGTAGATGATGGGCACCTCGATCTTGCGGAACGTGAAAAGCTCCTCGTGCACGACGAGGTTCACCTGCCGTGCGCGGATCTTGAAGAGCTTGAACGTATCCTTCAAGATCTTCAAAAGCCGCTCCTCGCGGTAGATGACGCCGTTCTCGATGATGCCCGGCTCGAGTTCGAGGGAACTGTACTTCAGCTTCTTCATCTCATAGCCATCCGGCTTCTCGATGAAGGACACTTCGTTGTCGGTGAAGAAGATGTTCAGCGATGTCCGTGGCATCGGGTCACCTCGACTTTCTACTTCCTTTATAACGGGCGCACTACATAATAAACAACGTCTCGACGTACCAATCAATCACCATCGGCCCGAAAAGATAGGCAAGCACGACCCCCACGAAGATGAACGGCACGAAGGGGATCGGATTGACTTTCCTTAATACCAGCCGCCCAGGGAATAATGCGACCAAGGCCGCGAAGAAGAGCGAGAGAAACACCAGCTCGAGCCCGAGGAAGATACCGATCAGCCCGTAAAGCTTGATGTCCCCACCGCCGAGGGCGTCCCGCTTGAAGCGGTAGCGTCCGTACGCGGCGAGCGCCCACATGAAGAGGAAGGCCGCCACGCCGCCGGCGATGCTCATCCCCACTGTCGAAAGCGGAAAGAGCAGCCTGAGCACCAGCACCACCGGTGCGAAGGCGATGAGGACTTTATCCGGAACGACCTGGTATTCGATGTCGCTGACGGCGACCGTGAGCAATAGCATCACGAACACCACCGTTACAAGGTATTCT
>PULR01000062.1 GCA_003551005.1 Mollicutes bacterium | reverse complement strand
TGCAAAGCAGGCGCTCTCCCAGCTGAGCTAAGGCCCCGAAATGGTGGGCCTGAATGGACTTGAACCATCGACCTCACGCTTATCAGGCGTGCGCTCTAACCGGCTGAGCTACAGGCCCTAATCACCATTTCACTATTCATGTCTCTCTTTTGATGCGACTTATATTTTACAACCTCTGTCAGCTGTTGTCAATGATACTACGCCCGACAAAGACCCTGAAGGAAACAAGCATGGCTGGGCTAGGTGGATTCGAACCACCGGTGTCGGAGTCAAAGTCCGATGCCTTAACCACTTGGCTATAGCCCATTATCATGGTGGAGGGGGACGGATTCGAACCGCCGAACCCGAGAGGGAGCAGATTTACAGTCTGCCGCGTTTGGCCAACTTCGCTACCCCTCCATTCTTGCCGGAGATATTCTAAACGATTCGGCAGAAAAAGGCAAGAGTTACATTCATATTTCCATGTTTAATTCGAACTCTACATCGCATAAATTATTGTGTGTAAATAAACAAGAGGTCCAAGAACCCAACAGATCCTTGGACCAGAGATATATCGTGGCAATATCCATTTACTTGATTGGATATTTCGTCTTATTCTTATCCAGTTTTTTCTGAATAATTTCTTCAACGTTAAAATCAAGATCATGTGCCAGAGCCAGTGAGTACATCAAAACATCAGCTAATTCCTCTTTTAAAGCGTCTTCATCATAATTGCTGTTGGACCATTGAAAGTGCTCTAATAACTCCGAGGCTTCAATCACTATGGATTTCGCTAGAGCTGAAGGTGTATCAGTATGAGTCCAGCCTCTCTCATCGCGAAAGTCTATGATTTTTTGAATCAATTCTTCAATCATGGTCATCCACACTTTCGGTTTCTATGGTCTGTTTTAGGTTTTTCTTGAATTTAATCCTCTCGACCATCACTATCCGTCCGCATTGCATGCATTTAAGCTTGACATCCGCTCCATAGCGGATGATTTTCCAACGGTTTCCACCGCATGGGTGTGGTTTTCGCATGATGACAGTATCCCCGACCTTGTTTTCAGGCATTCGAATCACCTCTATACCTTATTGGTCAGTATCGTCCCCGTCGGTTTCACTTTCATTGGTATCGTTGTCTTCATTCTCTTCATCCGTCTCATCCGTTTCAACAATCTCTTCTTCGCTCTGGATTTTATGAAAAAGCTGCTCTAAATGTCCATAATCTCGAAACTTCACCATCATGTTGGTGTCACGGAAGTACACTTCAACATTCTCACCAATCATGTTCAGTATCCATTCTTCAATCTTTTGTTTGCATTCTCTGGGTGGGACTTCTGTCGAGGCCTGTTTCTCCAGCTGATGCTTACATTTTGCCTGAAGCGCTTCACGTTCAATCTCGCGAACAGTCAAAGATTCTTTTTTGATGCGTTCGTTCAACTTGATAATTGCAACATCGCTTCCGATTTTGCTTAGTGCTCGGGCGTGACCATAAGTAATCAGGCCCCTGTTGAGATCGTTCAAGACATTAGTCGGCAGTTTCAAAAGACCGATGGTGTTTGTTATGTACGAACGACTCTTGCCAACCTTGTCTGCAAGTTCTTGGTGTGTAAATTCCAGATTCTGTATCATCCGGCGGTACATAAGAGCGGTCTGGATAACATCCATTTGTTTGTCCCGCTTCAAAATTTCAATCAATGCCAGCTCGGCTAGGTTGAAAGCGTCATAATCCCTGATGACAGCCGGGACGTGTTTATATCCCAGACGTTTCAAAGCTCTGACCCGTACTTCTCCGTGAAGCACCACATAATGATTGCCTTTCGGTTTTACGATGATGGGTTGCTTGAGGCCGTAGTTTCTGATGAGATGGGTCATGCGGCGGACGCGGTCTTTCATGTCCGGGCTTTTGGGTTTGTTCTTATTGCGGATAATCTTTGCAAGGCGTAACTTTTCAATGCTTTCGTACTCATAGATGTCTACGTCGTGCTCTTCGATCAGTTCCAGTAATCTCTGTCCCAAGGTCTTTCTTTTTTTGGATGCCATCTGCTTACCTCTTTCCTGAAATTAGATTTGTGTTTGCGCAGTAAAACGAACCGAATGGAGACTTTTCCGAAGCAGGGTCTTCAAAAGGGTGTTGAAAAAACAATTTGGAACTTCAGTTTCACGAATTTCTTGGACTTTGCCCAAGGTCCGCATCACACATGTAGAAGGCCCTTAACCAGAATAAGCTTTGGTGTTAAGAAAAGCAAGCAGAAATTATACTTTTTTTGTTTCACGAAAGATAGGCTCGGAAAAGATGTTCATGGTTGAGGAAGAAAGTCACATCCTCAAAATCTAAAATGGTGCGTATTTGTGGAGATTTGAATAGTTTCTTGATTTCAGTGTGTTCGAGGATATGATCGACTTTCCCCCAACGGTCGCGCTTTGTAGCCTCGTTCGCCAGGAAACGATACAGAATGGCCAGGGCGATGATGCGATAGCTTCGTGTCTTGAACATACTATTGAAATGGGTGGCGTAACGTCTATAAATCAAAGGACTTGCAGGGACGCAACGAGACAATACTTTGTAGATCAGTTCATTCATGTCTTCTGCTCGATTTAAAAGATAAGGCTCAAAAGCCCGGGCATACCGAAGGGCGAGTTCGGGAGCTGATTGTTTTTCCTTGATTGATTCGAGATTCTGATGATGTAGGAAAAAATAGTATTCGACTAGCTCCTCTATATTCACCTCGGTCTCTTTGGATCTTTCCGGATGTTCTCCTTGCCGGCGTTCGACAGCAATGCCGGCGATACGTTTCACGGCATTTTCAAATGAATCGTCCTCATAAAGAGGAGCTATTTCTTTCCGGTAGGTTAAGTCCTCATTGCGTTGCAGGATTAGCCCGCGAGTCCTTGAGATAGTGGCGTGGTTACGAACAATTTCGTTGTTCACAGTCTCCAGATAACTATCCGATAGGAAGAAATACAGCAAGAATACGATGAAGAATGCAAGCAAAACGGCCTGGCGGATCAATATGCTGAGCGCTTCTCCATTCACATACTGAGCGAGTACGGCGTCCGGGTTCGCCTGCATGAAAATGATGGCGAAAGCAGTCAACCCACCGCCATAAATGATGTAGGTGGTGATATCCTGATAGAAGATGATAATCGTCAGCGTGACGAAAATCAGGAAATAACTGTAGAAATGTCCCCATCCTCCCATGTAATAGACGGTCAGTGCAATGAACGTGTAGATGCTGAAATGCATTGCAAGACGCGCTTTGCCATAAACAAGAAACAAGAACGTAATCATATACAAGAAGAGGAAAGTCAGCGGAACGACAATCGCCACGGTGAGCGTGAACTCTTCGATAAAGGTCACCGGCAATGTCAAAACACCGAATAAAAGCAGGAAAAACATGACAAGCGACACTTTTAGCTGCAAAACTTCAGCGGATGTCAGAAACTCACTTGCGCGAATCTTCTGATAGATGTCTCTCATGTGGAACCCTCCCCGCGCAGTTCGTCATCGATTATGGACTGAATCCGTTGCTTGTTCTGCTTGAGAAGTTCAAGCATTTCCTCCGGGAGGGGGTTCAAGAAGGGGTCCGAGGTTAGAATGTTAAGGATTTGCTCAACTGTCAAGCCTTTATGGACGGGTTTAGGAAAGGACAAAGCCGTGACAAAGACAGCGAAAGTGACGAGGGAGACCTCTTCATCAGAAGCAAGGGCCGGGAGGGAAGTTTCATCCTGCAAATCAAAACGTCGGGACTTGGGACGGATCGTTTCCTGTTGAGACGCCTTCAACGCAACATAATACATTTTACGTATGCGTTTAAGAAGCAGTTGATGGAGTTCTGGCACCTCATCATGACTCAGCGTAGAAGTTCCTTTAGCTGCTTCGGTATCCTTCAAGTCCAGACGCCTCAACCATTGCAGCTTATCGGAAAAGACATCGGGCACATCAACTTCGGACGAAAAAGCTTTTGCGAACCGCTCAACGTCCTCATAATATTTTTTAGCCGCCTCCTTGTCGATACGTCCGGGGGGGAGCATGGACAAGAACAGCTCAAATGTGTTGAATTGTTCTTCTTTTACAGCCGCAGAAGTAAAGAAGACACGGCGGCGCCGTTTCAAAAGAATCAAGAAAGCAGCGGTCAGCAAAAAGACAAAAATGACGAGAAAGGCGAAAAGATAAAGTGTATCAGGCGACCAGCCGGCAGCACCCCCAAACACCTCGGGGAAATAAAACAGGAGCACGGTTCCGACGACGAACAGTGTAGCACCGTTCAAGACCGACGTCCGTAGCTCCTGATAAATCGAAATCACTGCATAAACCAAAAAAAGCACGGCAAACATCCCGGGGTTCTCAAAGACCGAGACCATTCCGATAGCTAAGAGGTAAAGGCCGAGTGTTGTGATGTAGGTGGCCAGCTTGAGATCACCAAAATAATGCGGCCGGAAATAGAACAGAAAATTAACCAGAACCAGGAGTAGCAGCAGTCCGGTGTTCGCAACCCACGCCTCAAGCGGGACACCGCTCAAAAGAAAGGTCACGGACACCATGAAAGTGAATACCGTCAACAGCACCGCGACAACCAGAAGCCGACCCCTCAACACACGGGTCCCCTGCATGCGCGCTTCACGTTCGATGGCATCCATTCTAGTTTGATGATTCCAAAGGAAGGCTTCGCTCATGGCTGTCCCTCCAGACTTCATAGCGGTTTACGTTTGATATCCTTATAGCGACGCGGATAGCCAGCCGGGGTCGATGCGACTTTCTTGATGAAGAGAACGACACTCTCCCCACCATCCAGATTCTTGGCATAATGCCCGTCGAAAACGCCTCCGAGATGCTTTATCGCAGACTCGGCCGTTTTTAACTCCGAACGGAATCGCTCCCCTTTATAAGGAACGAAGAACCCGTCGACTTTGGCGAACGGAAGGCAGAGCTCAACCAGAACGTCAAGGCGTGCCACCGCCCGGGCGGTAACGATGTCGAAGGTTTCAGTTTTCTGCAGATGCTCAACCCTCCCATGTATTGCCTCGAAAGGGAGAGATAGCCTTTTAGACAGTTCTTCAAGGAAACGGACCCGTTTCAATGTTGCATCGACAATAGTCAAATCCATAGACGGGTAGAGAATCTTCAGCGGGACACCGGGGAATCCGGCACCGCTTCCAACATCGAGAGCCCGTTTATTGCTTAGGTCCATCCGATCGGCTAGCAGTAAAGAATCAACAAAATGCCGTCTGAGGATCTCGTTTCGTTTTTTTGCTCCTGTCAGGTTCACACGACGGTTCCAATCCATCAGCACCTCGATATATGCTTCAAAGCGATCGCGCTGAGTGTTGTCAAGTGTATAGCCGAACTCGGAGAAGATGCTTTGGACTTCGGACATCGAACCCTCCTTTGGTGGTATTTTACCACATTTGACTAAGCGACACGATACATGCAGGTATTCAGTCCGTCTTATCTGGTCTGTGCACCTTCAAATAGATGCCGAGGACGGAGATATCGCTCGGGTTGACACCGCTGATACGCGCAGCCTGACCGAGAGTCAAGGGGCGGATCCGTTTCAGTTTCTCCCGCGCCTCCTTGGCGAGGTTAGGTATGTTCTCATAGTCGATGTCTTCAGGCAGACGCGTGTTTTCCTGCTTCGAGAGCCGTCTGGCATGACGTTTCGCTTTTTCAATGTATCCTTCATATTTGATGTCGATTTCTGCCTGCTCGAGTATCTCCTCGCTCGCTTCAAGTGCGTCAGTGAATAACCTGGCGTGTTCCGCCTTGATTTCCGGTCGCCGCAACAAGTCGTAAAATGCGGTCTTTCCCTTTAAGGGGGCAGATCCGAGGTCGCGCAGTTGTTCGTTGATGTTGCTTTCCGGTTTGAGCTTTAGCTCCTGAAAATTCTCTTTGAGCTCTTGTAGACGTTTTTGCTTATCCAGGAAACGCTCGTATTTTTTTTCGGAAAGAAGGCCGAGTGTATAGCCCTTCCCCATCAATCGGGCATCGGCATTGTCGTTTCTCAGCAGCAATCGGTGTTCCGCCCTAGATGTGAGCAGTCGATAAGGGTCTTCGGTTCCCTTGGTCACCAGGTCATCGATGAGCACCCCGATGTAAGCCTCATCCCTTCCCAGTACGAACGGCGGTCTGTCATCAAGTTTATGGGCCGCGTTGATGCCGGCCATCAGCCCTTGAGCAGCGGCTTCCTCATACCCACTGGTGCCATTGATCTGCCCTGCGAGATACAGACCTTCGATGGATTTAGTCTCCAGGGAGGGCCAAAGTCCGGTCGAATCAATGGCGTCGTATTCAATGGCATAGGCATATTGTGTGATCCGGGCGTTTTCAAGCCCGGGGATTGAGCGTACCATCGGGGTCTGGACTTCCTTGGGAAGCGAGGAGGAGAGTCCTTGGATGTAGATATCGTCACGTTCAAGGCTTTCGGGTTCTAGGAACAACTGGTGCCGCGGCTTGTCCGCGAAACGGACCAGTTTGTCTTCGATGGAAGGGCAATACCGCGGGCCGACGCCTTCGATGTTGCCGCTGTACATAGCCGAACGATGGATGTTCTCGTTGATGAGTGCATGTGTCCTGGGCGTAGTATATGTCAGATGGCAGTCCACCTGCTGATTGACATCATAGGTTTCTTGTGAATAATGGCTGAAAGTCCGGACGATGGCATCCCCTGGCTGGGCTGTGGTTTTTGTGAAGTCGATTGTATCGCAATGAACGCGTGGCGGGGTGCCGGTCTTAAGACGTTTCACCTCGAGCCCCGCTTCCTTGAGCTGTGGGCTGAGCCCTTTGGCGGCCTTCTCACCGTCAGGTCCCTGCTCGATGATTTCATCACCGATCAGAACACGGCTTTCTAGAAAAGTCCCGGTGGCGAGGATGACGGTCCTGCCACGAAGCTTGGTTCCGCTTTCCGTTTGGACACCTCCGAGTTGATTCTCCTCCAAAAGCAGACCATCAACATAATCCTCGAGAATGTCGAGGTTCTTCTGTTTTTTGAGGACTTGCCGCATGCGGGCAGGGTAGCGTTCTTTATCCGACTGCGCACGCAGAGCGCGGACAGCGGGGCCCTTGGAGTAGTTCAGCAGGCGCATCTGCAGCTGGGTCGCATCGGCATTCCTGGCCATCTCCCCGCCCAGCGCGTCGATCTCCCTGACGACGATGCCTTTGGCGGGGCCTCCGATGGAAGGGTTGCAGGGCATCGACGCAACATAACCGAGGTTCCCTGTCACCAGCAGCGTGCGCTTGCCGAGCCTCGCGCCGGCGAGTGCGGCCTCGCATCCGGCATGACCGGCACCTACGACAATAATATCGTACATATCTTTCACCTCATAATGACGGTAAGGTCAAATCAATCCTAGACGTTCAAAAGCGAGATACAAGCCGTTTCTTTCCACTGTCTCCGTGACGAAGTCAGCCTTGGCCTTCAACGCTTCACTGGCATTGCCCATGGCGACACCGACATCCGCCTCCATGAGCAGTGTCAGATCGTTCCCGCCATCCCCGATGGCGATGGTTCGTCCAGTGCCATCATCCTTGGCCTCCATCAGGATCCTCATGCCTTCTTCTTTCATGCCGCCGGCCACATTGACATCCACGGCATAGGGACAGGAACTCTGGAAGTCGAGTTCTGGGAAGCATTTGGCATATTCCAAGCAGCTTCCAGCCTGTTCGAGAAGGACGAGCTGCAGGAGCAAACGGCGTTCAGAAAGCCGGGCATCCACGGTGGGAACGGGAAGGTTGAAATGGCGAAGAAAGTTTTTCCCGGTTTCGTCCATAGGCAAACTCGAAGCGTAATGATCCTCATCCAGCAGAAGCACCGGGACGCCCTGGCGTGTCTTCCAGGAAACCAGTCTGTCGGCGGAGTCCTTGGGAATTGTCCTTTTGAGCAGCTGCTCCCCTTTGTATTCAGCATAACGTCCGTTTGCGGCGATCAGCCCATCAAGAGGGAGGCGGGAGGCTTCACCGAACAACTCCGACGGCGTCCGGCCGGTGGCGAGCACCACGCGGTGTCCACGTTGGCGGGCACGATGGAGAGCTTCTAGAGCGGATGGGACGACGGTGTGGTGTTCATGTTCGATGATGGTGCCGTCAAGATCGATGAAAAGCCAGGTTTGCCGGGCGGTTCTTGATAAGTCCATGGCACGCCCCCCTCGGGTTGGCAAAAGTCTGAAAAGGTCTCCTACCGGGCACCCCCACCCACATAGACAAACGACTTAAGGCTGCTCCGTTCCCGGCCTGACCTGGTTCGCCGTCGCCTATTGGATGGGGATGACCGATAAGAGACCTTCTCCATTATACCTTATCGCGTGACGAGCGTAAAGCTTTAAAGAAATCCAGCAGAAGACGTCTGCTGTCTTCCCCAAGAAGTCCGCCTTCAACCTGGACTTCGTGATTGAATTCCCCCGCGAAGACGTTGATGCCCGAGACGTGTGCGCCGTTCTTGTTGTCCTTCGCCCCGTAGACCAGCCTTTTCACGCGACTTTGAATGGCGGCGCCGGCGCACATGGGGCAGGGTTCGAGGGTTACATAGAGGGTGCAGCCATCCAGACGCCAGCTTCCGATGGTCTCGCAGGCCTCACGGATAGCTAGGATTTCAGCGTGCGCATCGGCTTGTTGAAGCGTTTCTCGTCGATTGTGCCCACGCCCGACGATTTTTCCGTCCAATACCACCACGGCGCCGATCGGAACTTCATCGATGCGGGCTGCCTTGCGGGCCTCTTCAAGCGCTTCAAGCATGAAATGGTGATCCATCTCCTCCATCACGCGCACACCTCCTGAGAATTCAAGCTATAGTGAAAAATAAAAGGCCACTGGCGTGGCCTTTCATTCATCGTCCTGGTCTTGAATGCCGTAGCGTTGTTTGAAACGCTCGACACGGCCGGCCGTCTTGCCGTGCCGTTGTCTGCCCGTAAAGAACGGATGGCAGTTGGAACATGTGTCCACACGGACCTCGTCCAGCACGGAGCCGCTTTCAAACTCAGTCCCGCACGTGGTGCATTTCACGGTGACTTTCTTATAGTCAGGGTGGATATCTTTTTTCATACCGTCTTGACGCTCCCTTCGCATATGGGGTGCTCTCGTGGTTCACGCGTAGCTATTCTACCAGAACCCGTACAAGATTGCAACTGCATTTTATCATGGTTCTCTGGTTTTTTCCAACTTTAAGCCGGCTAGCGGCGGCATTGTGTTATAATGGCCCTGCAGAAGTCGAAAGGAAGCGTGGTAACGATGCGCACCATTGAGAAGAAAATCTTCCAGGAGGCGATTAAACAGGCGTTGATCGAAATGAACCACGAATTGTCGCCTGCGTTCATCTCCCGGCTTGCATCGGCGAAGGAGACGGAGACCGGAACGGTTTCCAAAACGATCCTCGACGACATCCTGCAAAACCATGAAATCGCCAGAAAAGGGACTTTCCCCTTGTGCCAGGACACCGGCATGGTCGTGGTTTTTGCGGATGTCGGACAGGAAGTCTACTTTTCTTTCGATTTTGAAAGCACCCTGAATGAAGCAGTCGCCGAGGCTTATGCAGAAGGATATTTGCGGAAATCCATCGTCGACGATCCCATCCACCGTCGCAACAGCGAAACGAACACACCTGCAATCACCCACATCCGGTTGGTCCCTGGTGATCAACTCCGGCTGCGGATTGCTGCGAAAGGCGGTGGCAGCGAGAACATGTCGACAGTCAGGATGCTCAAACCGAATGACGGACTTGAAGGCGTCAGACAAGAAACGTTGAAAGCCATAAAGAATGCAGGAGGGAGACCCTGTCCGCCTTTGATTGTGGGGATCGGACTGGGAGGAAATCTCGAAAAGAGCGCGCTGCTTGCTAAAGAGGCGATTCTGAGGGATATCGACGATAAAAATCCCGACCCTGAACTTGCACAATTCGAACAGCAGCTCGAAACGGAAATCAACGAACTGGATGTCGGACCGATGGGTGTCGGTGGGGAGACAACCTGCCTTGCTGTCAAAGTCAACACCTTCCCGACGCACATCGCGATGCTTCCCTTTGCGCTGAATCTGCAATGTCACGCCGCTCGACACCGGGAGGTCGTCCTATGAAACTGCAACCGCCGCTGGATCGCCGGACAGTCCGCAAACTACAGGCCGGAGACCGATTGTTGATCTCGGGAACGTTGATCACGGCCCGTGACCAGGCACACCTGCGCCTGGTTGAAGAGGAAAACCCCGGTTTTGACCTTGAAGGTGCAATAATCTATTATGTCGGCCCCACCCCGCCCAAGCCGGGCCATCAAATCGGTTCGAGCGGCCCGACCTCCGCTTATCGCATGGATCAACTGGCAATCCCGCTCCTATCACGGGGAGTTCGCGGAATGATCGGCAAGGGCGAGCGAAGTGCTGAACTCAGGGAGGCGCTTGAGACACACGAAGCCGTCTATCTGATTGCGACCGGCGGGGCGGGTGCGTTATTGGCAAGCCGCATCAAGAAGCGCGTCCCCCTACTGTATGAAGACCTCGGGCCGGAAGCTGTCTATCGCCTCGAAGTGGAGGACTTTCCTTGCTATGTTGCGTATGATGTCCATGGCAACTCGATTTTCGGGAGTGATCGACAATGAACAAGCAGAAGACGGCAAGTCTTGACCTCCACAGAAAACATCGAGGGAAACTGGAGATTCGCTCGAAAGTTCCTTTGTATACGGTCGAAGACCTCTCACTAGCCTATTCGCCGGGGGTCGCCGAACCCTGCAGAGCGATTTCCCGGAGTCCGGAATCCGTCTACGAATACACCACCAAAGGAAACATGGTCGCCGTAGTGACCGATGGTTCCGCCGTACTCGGACTTGGAGACATCGGACCCTCCGCCGCCCTTCCGGTCATGGAAGGCAAGGCGATCCTTTTCAAAGCGTTCGCCGGCGTGGATGCCGTCCCGATCTGTCTGGACGTCAAGGATACCGACGAGATCGTGCGCACCATCAAACACATCGCCCCGGCATATGGGGGCATCAATCTCGAAGACATCGCCGCACCCAGATGCATCGACATCGAACGACGTCTCAGGCGTGAGCTCGACATCCCGGTGTTTCATGACGACCAGCACGGGACGGCGATCGTGGTCGCCGCAGGGTTGATCAATGCCTGCAGATTGACTAATCGTAAGATAGAAGACCTCAACATCGTCCTCTGCGGCACCGGAGCCGCCGGCAACGCCATCGCCAGGATGCTTAGGGCGATGAATGTCTCCGCAATCACCGCCTTCAACCGCTCGGGCCCGCTGCGGAAAGACAAGGTCACCGAGGGCACGGAGACTCAGAAATTGTTCGAGGAAAAAATTCTCGATGAGGCACCCTACGGCGCAAAGACGCTTGAAGACATGCTGGAAGGGGCAGACGTTTTTATCGGAGTCTCAATCGGGGGCTTGCTTGAGGCCTCCGCCATCAAGCGTATGAACCAGCGCCCTATCCTATTCCCCTTGGCTAATCCCACCCCCGAGGTCGACCCGCAGGCAGCCCTCGAGCATGGCGCCGCCGTGATCGGCACCGGTAGAAGTGACTATCCCAACCAGATCAACAATGTCCTCGCATTTCCGGGCATCTTCAAAGGAACCCTCGCCGCACGAGCCGCCGACATCACAGAGCCGATGAAAAAAGCAGCCGCGAAAGCCATCGCCGATCTGGTCGGCCAACAGCTCAGCCAAGATTACATCGTACCCTCGCCTTTCGATGGACGGGTCGCCAGGGCCGTGGCTGATGCGGTTGCCAGGATTGCTCGCGAAGGATAGCTTGTCCCATAACCAAACCCCTTCCGATGATGCACTGACCCCTTTCTTGGATTGTTAGTATCCAAGTTTCAGGGTGCCGTGCATGATGAGGGAAGGGGTTTTCTAACGATAACGTAACAACCTGGCTCTACACACCTTTTCAGGGCGAGCGGTAATGGATGGTGGTGACGTGTTCCTCCGGCTGTTCTTCACCCAGCGCTGCAATCCCTTTCTCGGTGATGAGGAAACGATACCCCTCCACCAAGTGGAACTGAAACCGTTCGCCGGGTTCCATCCCGGGCGTGGTGCTGAACGTGTAGGGCTCTTCGATGACGCCGTTCCCATCGACCGGCCATGAGAGGAAATCCGGGGAGTCGCTGTCCGAATCATCCCGCAGCTCGTAAAGCGGCAGAACAAGCTCCCCCATGTTCTCATCGTAGACGAGATGCTGCAATGCCTCTTCGGGGTCCAGATCCAGCCCCTTTTCGTCAAAATCGGTAGAGTGCCGGGTCAGTCTGCTCAACAGTCCGCCGCTCAAGGATTCATAAGAACGGATGTCGAGGTTGCCGTTGTCTTGATATGCGGACAGGACCAGACCGCGATTTTTATCATAGAAAGTGAAGGGACCGAAGACTTCACCGGAAGGCGCGAGGGTTTCCACAACGTTTTCATCGGCGAGGTCGTAGGCCCGGGTTTCATGGTCCCCATCAAGCACCGTCTCGAGATAGACGGTGTCCTTATGAAGGAACCAGCTGACGATGGAACCTTCAACCGGCACACTCGCCACCTCGGGAGAGCGGCTGAAGTTTCGATCCATCCGGCTGAGACGATACTGACCGTCGTCGGTCAGGGCCGCCACGTAGTCATCAGTAACCTCGAAGGCATCCTCCATGGTCCGGATTCCTGATAGTTGACGGGTGCGGTGACGATACATCCGGTCATTCACGACATTCAACCGGGTCATTGACGTATCGATGTGTCTCACAGGGTCCGGGAGACGGATCCCCTCGGGGATGTCACGGAATTGGTAATTGTCCATGCCTAGGTACACATCGGCCCCTTCCATGGCGATGGAATTGTCCCAATCGCCCAGTAAGGTCTGGAAGTCGACCTGACCCGAACGGGGATTGATGGTCGAGAAAGTGAGGAAGGCGTTGGGTTGCGTTCCTGGAATGTAGCGGATGTCGGAGTAACGCTGGAACAGCGGTCTGTCGTCATTGGTCTGTAGGTAGGGACGATGGTCGGAGGCTCTAAAATCATCGGACCCGAAGGGAAGATAATGGGTCGTGGCCAGGACGACGTTCCTCTCATCGTAGTGGATATCGGTAAGTGTTCCGGTCACGGTATAGGTGTCTTCGAGAACCGGTTCTTCTTCGGAGATGTCGAACACTTGCACGGACGCTTGTCGGTCTTCTCTGAAAAAAGTCGATTTCGGCGCGGTCTCGGGGATATCTTGATAGAGCTGCCCGACAACCAACAGCCTGCCGTCCGCCGCATGGAGCCCGACGCTTTCATACAGCGTCGTTCCACTGAGGTTCTCGGTCAGATCCACCCTGACCCGTTGCGAGACGGACGTACCCTCCAGGTCGGCAACGTGCAGTTCATCATCCGTGAGGGTGTATACGTGATTATCATATGCAGCGACGTCATCCAATCCGCCGTGCACCGTCGGATCAGTTTCGCGCAGCTCAAGGACAGCCTCCATGTCGGCAAGGACCTCCTGCACTTCTTCGAAATGCCAGTCATAAAACCGCTCCTGGAAGGTTTCATGATAGGAGACCACATCTGCCTCGGAGGTCAGACGTGTGATTTCCTGCGATGGCTCTTCCTCGGGCCAGAATACGATAAAGAGGAGGAGAATCAGCACGAGCGGAACTGCTGCAATCCAGGCGCGCCGCTTGAAGGTTTCCTTGAACCGACGGCCTTCGACGCTTCTGAGTGTCCGCTGCTTGAGATTCAATTGTTTATTGATAGTCGCTTCTTCGAAGAGCTGCCGTCCATAATAGGCCAGGAACGCCAAAACAGCTACAAACGTTGCAACTATCAGCAAATTGTTGTAGATGAATTCGATGATCGCATAAAAGGCGTTCATGGCGCACCCCCCTAAATGTTCAAGGTTTGCTTGAAGGTCTTGTAGTAGCGACGGTTGACTTCGACTTTGTCCCCGTTCTTCATGATCAGAATCAGCTTGCTGTTTATGGCGGGTTTGATATAGTCAATCTTGTTGATGTTGACCAGCGCGAACTTGCTGACACGAATGAAATACTTGTCCTTGAGCAGCTCCTCGACTTCGTAAAGTTTTTTGCGCACCCGGAACCGGTTGTTTCTCAGGATGGCATAGACTTCTTCCTGCTCGACGACGAAATAATGGATGCGACGGGACTCGATATGCTTGATTCCACGAGGGTTCTCCCCCACGAAATAGACATCTTCGCCCTGCGCGATCGAATTCAGGATGCGATTGACCTGTTTGGCTTTATCCTCAGGAAAAACAATGTTGATCTTGTCAGGCTCAACATTTTCTTTATCCGTCGTGACAACATACTCATATTGCTTGCTGTCGACAATCTTTAGTTTTTTCCGCAGACGTGCGCGGGCACCCCTAGGCGCTTTGAGTTTGAACATGAATACCCCTCCGGGTGTGTTTATAGGGTATCACGGACAGTGCTTGCATCCGCTGTACTCATAGACATTATACATGCTTTCATGGCTGAATTGCACCTTAAAACAACTGTCCGCTTTGATAGCGGCGCAGTTGACGATAAACCATTGCCACCGGCAGGCCCATAATAGCATAATAATCGCCTTCAATGCGTTCGACAAACTTTGCTGCATGTTCCTGCACAGCATAAGCCCCGGCCTTTCCAAATGGCTCCCGTGTATCAAGATAGGCTGTGATTTCGTCTTCTTCGAGCGTCTTGAACCATACTTTGGCATCTGAATAGAAAGGATGTTTCTTCTCACCTTTTTGCAGGACACATCCTGTGACGACCTGATGTTCGCTACCTGAAAGTTCCTGACGCATATATCGCGCGTCGTCACGGTCGGTCGGCTTGCCCAGTATCCGGTCGTTGACAAAGACGACGGTATCACAGGCCAGAATCAACCGATCCGTGGACCGAGCCGAGACGTCCTCGGCCTTCAAGGCAGCCAGATCAATCGCGAGCCTGCGAGGGTCAAGATTGTCCGTCAACGTTTCCTTCACTTGAGGTTCCACTATCTCGAAAGGGAAACCGCACAGCGGCATCAGTTCCTGCCGCCGCTTTGATGAGCTGGCCAGTATGAGGGAATCCACGCTGCATCACTCCTGTCTGTCTACGTTGCATTATAACACGGATTGTGATCGTAGTCGGCAGGGACGACGCAGGATAACCCTGTGTGATATACTATAGAAGGTGGTGCCTATGGACAATCCCTTGATTGAACACGTCAAAGAGAAATTTTCTCCAGCGGATTCCGGTCCGCTCCTCATCGGCGTCAGCGGCGGGGTGGATTCAATGGTCCTTTTGGACATCCTCGCCTCTTTCAGGGAGGTTGTCGTCGCCCACATCAACTACGGGACCAGACAAGACAGCGATGAGGACGAACGGTTGGTCCGCCAAGCGGCTGCAGCCAGAGGGTTGACGTTCGAAAACCGTCGGGCCGCTCCCATCCAGGCTGGGAATTTCCAGGAAGAAGCACGGAAAATCCGGATGGAATTCTTCCAGGACGTCGCTGAGCGTTACGACGCAAGATTAGTTGCTTTGGGCCACCACCTCGATGATCAGATTGAAACGTTCCTGATGCGATTGATTAAAGGAACCGATCTCAGTGCGCTCACTGGAATGAGCGAACGGACGTCCTTCGCCTCGATTACCCTTGTCCGTCCTTTCCTTGACGTCTCGAAACGCACCTTGCTCGAATATGCAAAGAAAAAACAGATTCCCTACCGTGAAGATCCCTCGAATCAATCGAGCAGCTACATGCGTAACCGGATTCGCAAACATATCCTGCCGGCGTTCGAGAAGGAAAATCCGGCTTTCAAGAACACGGCCCTCGAACTGCTCGAGGAATTGCGGGAAGCTGACAAGCTTGTCGATGAGGCTGCGTCCGAGCATTTATCTGATGTGGGCGGTCAGTCCGTCAAGCGTTTTCTCGACCTGCCCGGAATCGTGCAGGCCCGAATCTTGAAAAAGATGTTCACCCCTCTGCCGCAGAGTCCTGGACGGGCCTTGAAGGATGAAATCGTCCGCCAACTGCGTAACGGAGGGAACTTCATCTATCCATTGCAAGGCGGCTCGCTCATCAAGGAATACGATCGTTTCCGGGTTGAAGCGGACACCTCGAGCGCCTCAAAGTTTTATGTTGAGATTTCCGGTCCGGGGACATATTCCACGCCGGAAGGAATGATTGTCGTCGGCGACGAAAAAATAAGCCGCGAGACTTCAAAAACCTTTGAACTGTGGTATAATGAGATAACGTCGCCGATAGTGCTGCGAACCCGACGAGCCGGCGACAGATTACAGCTCCCCCAGGGTACGAAGAAACTCAAGGACGTCTTCATCGACCGCAAGATCCCGCCTTCCGCTCGGGATCGCACGCTTGTGCTCGCGGTCGGCGAAAACGTCATCTGGGTCCCCGAATATGACATTCGGGCCGTTCCCCCAGGCGATAGCCGTTACATCTACACCATCTACTTTATAGATTCCCATCAAACGGAGCAAACATGACCTGCGCCTCCACCCGGCCTTTCTAGGGTCCTCCCAGTGAGGCCGTTTCTTTGAAAGCGCGAGTGTTTCTTTTGTTTGCCAGAATGTAAGGAGTGAAACAATGGCTCAAAAAAAGCCGACACCTCCCCCGAGCAGCCGTGCGAACAAAATCGGCAACCTAGTTGTCGTGATGTTGATTCTGCTTTTTGTGTTCTCCATCATCTGGATGTTCACCGCGGACGACGAAGATGTCTGGGAACCCACGTACGCAGATCTCAAGCAAGCCATCGAGGACGGTCGTGTTGAAACCATACGCTCAACGCCCATCTCAGGTGATGTGAACGTCGGCGCCTATGAAGTGACCGGCGAACTCGATGATGGCCAGGCTTTCGAGCTCGATGTCCCGACCCAGTCCTCTCTGGAGAGTCTGATAACCCACGCAGAAGTCCACGATGTCCGCTATGAACACGAACCCGGAGCCACGTACAATTTCTGGAACATCCTCTTCATCCTGCTCCCGATTGTGTTGATCATCCTGTTCATCGCTTTCTTCATGCGCTCCAGCGGAGGAAACCAGCGCGCCTTCGACTTCGGAAAGAACAAGGCGCAGCTCTCGAAAGGAAAAACCACGACGTTCGACCACGTGGCCGGCGTCAAGGAAGAGAAAGAGGAGCTCTTCGAGGTCATCGATTTCCTCAAGGACCCCAAGAAATACATGTCGCTCGGCGCACGCATCCCCAAAGGCGTGCTGCTGGTCGGTCCTCCCGGCACAGGCAAGACCTTGCTTGCAAGAGCTGTCGCCGGAGAGGCGGACGTTCCGTTCTACAACATCAGCGGCTCGGATTTCGTCGAGATGTTCGTCGGTGTCGGGGCAAGCCGCGTCCGCGACATGTTCAAGAACGCGAAACAGAACGCCCCCTGCATCATCTTCGTCGACGAGCTCGACGCTGTCGGTCGACAGCGGGGTGCAGGTCTCGGCGGTGGTCACGACGAACGCGAGCAGACACTGAACCAGCTGCTGGTCGAGATGGACGGTTTCGGCATCAATTCCGGCATCATCGTCATGGCCGCGACCAACCGGCCGGACGTTCTGGATTCCGCCCTGCTCAGACCCGGACGCTTCGACCGGCAGATCACCATCAACCGGCCCGACGTCCGAGGACGCAAGGAAATCCTGGCGGTTCATGCTAAGAACAAACGCATTGACAGAAGCGTGACTTTCGAGGAGATCGCCCGACGGACGCCGGGATTCACCGGTGCGGACCTTGAGAACCTGCTCAACGAAGCGGCTTTGCTTGCAGCCCGTGAAAACCGGCCGTCCATCCGTCTTTATCATATCGACGAAGCGGTCGACCGGGTCATGATGGGACCCGCCAAGAAATCCCGCGTCTTCACCAAGAAGGAACGTCGCTTCATCGCCTATCACGAAGCGGGGCACGCCGTGCTGGGACTGAAACTCGATCATGCGAACATCGTCCATAAGATCACCATTATTCCGCGCGGGCAGGCAGGCGGATACAACTTGATGCTCCCCGAGGAAGAAGAGCAGTTCCTCCAGACCCGCAAGGCGCTCATCGACCAGATCACCGGTCTCCTCGGCGGTCGTGTCGCCGAAGAGATTGTCTTCGAGGAAATCTCCACCGGTGCCCACAACGACTTCCAGCGCTCGACACAGCTCGCCCGTTCCATGGTCACCGAATACGGCATGAGTTCCCTCGGCCCTATCCAATACGAAAAACGCGATTCCGGAAACGTGTTCCTAGGCCGCGACTACGTTGCAGACAAGTCCTTCTCCGATACCGTCGCGCTGGAAATCGACAACGAAGTCCGCAAGATTATCAACGAGTGCTACGAAAAGGCCAAAACCATCATCAGCGAGAATACCGAGCTCTTGAAACGCATCGCTTCCTTCCTGCTCGAGGTCGAGACCCTGACCCGCGAGGACATCCTCGAAATCGTCGACACCGGCAAGCTCGCCTGGTGGGAGAAGAAGAAAGCCGAGGATGAGGCCCGGGAAACCGATAAAACAGCCGCGGATGAAAAAGCGGAAACCTCCCATGAGACGGAAGAAGAGTCCGCCCCCGAGACAGACGAGACGGATGCGGACCCTGACAAGGACGACCCTTCCTCGGACAAGGAAACATGACGAGCATGAGACTCGATAAATACCTGAAAGTCTCCCGTATCATCAAACGGCGCAGCGTCGCCAAGGACATCAGCGATTCCGGGCGGGTCAAGGTGAACAACAAGACGGCGAAATCCAGCCAGCAGGTCTCCCCCGGCGACGAGATTTCGATTGCCTATGGCGAGAAGACCCTTACGGTCCGGGTTTTGAGTATCGAACCGCAAATGCGGAAGGAAGAGGCTTCCAACCTCTATGAAGTAATTGAAGAAAAAGGTGATTGACATGAAGAAACTCTTCTCGTTAGCGCTCGTTACGTTTCTCGCGCTGTCGCTAGCGGCCTGCGAGAATGACGAAGAAACAGGCGAGACCATCTACGTGACAGCCTATCCACTGCATTTCCTGGCCGAGCATCTTGCCGAGGGAATCGCGGAGGTCAAGTATGTCCCCGGCGCACAAGCGCATGCTGAACACCACGACTGGAGCGCCACTCAGATTATCGACATGCAGGATGCCGATTTGCTCATCTACGTGGGAGCTGGCCTCGACCCCTACATAGACCGCAACCGGGATTCGGTCTTCAAAGATCAGAACGTCTCGCTGTTACGGCTCGAGGATTATCTGGATATCATCGAAGTCAAGATGATTCATGATCATGACCATGATCACGATGATCACAACGATCACGATGACCACAACGATCACGACGATTATGACGAAGACGATGCCGAATACATGCCGGATCCCCATTTCTGGCTGGATGTCGGACGCATGATCGAGGCGGCCGACGTGGTGAAAGACCATCTGGTCGATCTTTTCGAGGACCAGGAATCCCGGATCCGCAACAACCACCGGACGCTAAACACCCTGCTCACCAAACTGCACGAGGATTTCCAAAGCGCCCTTGCGGAAGCCGAACGACCGCTGATCACCAACGTCAATCTGTTCTCCTACTTCGAGGATGCCTACGGACTTGACATCACCACCTTCTCTCTCCATGCGCACGCTCACGAGAACGAACCGATTCCGGGCGATTTCGGACATTTCATCGACAAGGCTACGGAAAACGAGCTGGATTATCTGCTCTTCGAGAAACATGCCAACTCGCCCGCCGGAGATCAGCTATTAAGTGAGATCCGCCAGGAACGACCGGACATGGAAAAGCTCTATCTTCATCCGCTAGGCTTCCCCACCAACACCGAGATTGACGAAGGCGTCAACTACATTACGGCGATGTACGACAACTTAGAGAGCCTCATCAAGGCATTAGAATAGGGGCGGTAGCATGAACGATTCACGCACACAACAAGAACAAGTCCGGCTAGAGAAGCTCGAGGAGCTGAAAGCGCACGACATCGACCCCTTCGGCGGAAAGTTCGAACGAAACGCCGACAGCGCCTCCTTGAAAACAGCCTATGAGCCGCTGAGCAAGGAGGAGCTCGCCGAAGCCGACACCCCGACCATCCGCATCGCCGGACGCCTGATGACGAAGCGCGGAAAAGGAAAAGCCTCCTTCGCCCACCTCATGGACCAGCATGGACAGATTCAAATCTATGCGCGTCTTGATGATCTGGGTGAAACGTTGTTCGAATGGTTCAAGAAGGCGGACCTCGGCGACATCGTCGGCGTCGAAGGCACGGTGATGAAGACCCGCGTCGGCGAGCTCACCATCCGGATTTCAGACTTCACACCGCTCGCTAAAGCGCTGCGCCCGCTTCCGGAGAAGTATCATGGACTGAAGGACGTCGAAGCCCGCTACCGTCAACGCTATCTAGACCTGATCGCCAATCAGGACGTGCGGGACATCTTCCTGAAGCGCTCGAGAATCATCGGTGAAATACGCAGCTTCCTATCGGGAGAGCGTTTCATGGAAGTCGACACCCCCATTCTTCATCCCATCGTCGGCGGTGCGAGCGCCCGGCCCTTCAAGACCCACCACAACGCGCTGGATATGCCTTTCTATCTGCGGATCGCCCCGGAGCTATACCTCAAGCGTCTGCTTGTTGGCGGTTTCGAGAAAGTCTACGAACTCGGCCGCACCTTCCGCAACGAAGGCATCAGCCCTGAACACAACCCCGAGTTCACCATGCTCGAACTCTATGAAGCATACGCGGATATGGGCTCCATGATGGACCTGACCGAAGCCATGATCCGCACCGTCACGCAGAACGTGCTCGGGACCTCCCAGATTACCTATAACGACAAGACTATCGACATCGGCCGTACGTTCGAGCGCAAACACATCGCCGATGCCGTCAACGAGAGACTCGACATCGATTTTCGCGATCCCTCCCTGGGTTTCGAAGAAGCGGCACGCTTCGCCGAGGCCCGTGGCCTGGAAGTCCCCTCGCACTTCACCGGGCCCGGGCACATCCTCAATCTCCTCTATGAGAGCTTCGTCGAGCCGGAAATCGTCCAGCCGACGTTCATCTACGGCCATCCCGTCGAACTCTCCCCGCTCGCAAAGAAATCGACCGACGATGCACGCTTCACCGACCGCTTCGAACTGGTCATCGACCGTAGGGAATACGCCAACGCCTTCAGCGAGCTCAACGACCCGCTCGACCAGCGGAAACGTTTCGAGGCTCAGCTTGAAGAAAGAGCCCTCGGCAACGAAGAAGCCAACGAGATGGACGAAGACTATCTCGAGGCGCTCGAGCACGGCATGCCTCCTGCCGGCGGGCTGGGCGTGGGCATCGACCGGCTGGTGATGCTGCTGACGGATTCTCAGTCCATCCGCGAGGTCATCCTTTTCCCGCACATGCGTAAACGCGCCTGAGCACACGCCACCATCGAAACATGTTAAGATGACCTCAGCGAAGGTCATCTTTTTTCAATCACCCGTGATCTACAAAGGAGGGAGCATCATGATTCTCGACCACATACACGAAACCATCGGCAACACGCCCACCGTCAAATTGAACCGCCTGGGTGAAGACCTGGCGGCGGAAATCTATCTCAAGCTGGAATGGTTCAACCCGGGCGGCAGCGTCAAAGACCGCATCGCCCTGAGCATGATCGAGGCGGCGGAAGCGGACGGACGTCTCGCCCCCGGGGACACGCTGATCGAACCGACAAGCGGGAACACGGGCATCGGTCTGGCGATGGTCGCCGCTTCGAAGGGTTACCGGCTGGTAATCACGATGCCGGATACCGTCTCCACGGAAAGACGGCAGATCATGAAGGCCCATGGAGCTGAACTGGTGCTCACCGACGGAGCTAAAGGCATGAAAGGCGCCATTGAACGGGCGAACATCCTGAAAGAGGCGCACGGATATTTCATGCCGATGCAGTTCGACAACCCGGCTAATCCAAAGATTCACGCACGGACGACCGCTGAAGAGATCCTTGCGGATTTCACCGACCTCGACGCTTTCGTGGCAGGCGTCGGCACCGGCGGCACCATCACCGGTGTCGGCGAGAGATTGAAGGCCAGCTATCAAGACGTGGAAGTCGTCGCGGTCGAACCGGCGGCCGCGCCGGTCCTAAGCGGGGGGGACCCCGGCCCGCACAAACTGCAAGGCATCGGTGCCGGCTTCATCCCTACGATTCTGAATACCGACATCTACGACCGGGTGCTGTCTGTCGACCATGAAGATGCCTTCAGGACGGCACGGAGACTGGCCGAGGAGGAAGGCGTCCTCGCCGGCATCTCCACAGGCGCGAACGTCTTCGCCGCCCTTCAAGTCGCACGCAGGCGCGGCGGGACAGTGCTGACAATCTCGCCGAGCAACGGCGAACGCTACCTCTCCACCGAGCTTTTCGATAGTGATTGACTTTTATGCTAAAAAAAGGAAGGCCCTGTTTTCGGGCCTTCCTTTTTGTTTCTAAGCGTCGTCCGGTGGCGACGGTTCTTTGCTGCGGAGGGAACACACGGCGTCTGTTGTATGCTCCTTGGGGACAATCCTGGCCGGTACACCGACGGCCGTGCTGTAATCGGGGACATCCTGAAGTACGACGGCGTTGGCGCCGACACGGCTGTGGGCGCCGACACGAATGTTTCCAAGAATCTGCGCACCGGCTGCAATCATCGCGCCGGTGCAGACCGTCGGATGTCTTTTGTGCCCACGTTCGTTGCCGGTCCCGCCCAGAGTGACGTTGTGATAGATAAGAACGTCGTCGCCGACCCGGGCCGTCTCACCGATGACGACGCCGGTGCCATGGTCGATGACGACACCCTTGCCGATTGTAGCGGCCGGATGAATCTCCACACCCGTCAGAAACCGAGCAAAAATGCTCAGCAGGCGGGCGAGAAGCTTCAATCTCAACCGCCAGAAAAGATGGGCGATGCGATAGACCCAGATGGCCTGCATCCCGTTGTAGGTGAGGATGATCTCCAGCGCGTGGCGGGTGGAGGGGTCTTTTTTCTTGACGGAGCGGATATCACGGATGAGGCCCACCGCGATCACCCCTTTCTAATTCAGGCTCACAGTCAGATGTCCTCTCCGATGACGAGCGATTCGCCACGATCGAGGGCGATGCCGAGGGTGCCGGCGATCTCGACGAAGATGTCGACGATGCTGACATACTCGAACCCGAGCGGTTCGATGAGCTCATCGACGGCGCGGTTCAATCTCTCCGCCGCATATTCGAAACGGGTGTCGCGTTGCGCGATCATCGTTTCAATCATCGTCTCGACATCATTGAGTTCTGTGAAATCCAACTCGGCTTCTGCTTCATATTCCTCAAGATCCGCCCGCAGATCGGAGATGAAAAGCAGATAACCCACTAATGTGGAGAATTCCGAAAATGCAGCACAGTCCGATTTGAACAGTTTCTCGTAATAGATGCGCACGACATCGAACTGGTTGCTTAAATAGTCGAAACCGACCTGGAAGATATTTTCCATTTCCTCATCGAGAGACCCGCCGTTGTCGACAGCCTCGCGGTAGATGTGGTTAAGCACGAGATAGACCGGCTCGAGCCGGTCGTAGATAGGCGAATCCTCGTTGCGGAGGCGTTCGAGGACATCGACATTGTCCATTTTCCAGTTCGCGAAGTCCTTGAGGACTAGATCGAAGGGTTTCATATCCATTATCCGCTGGCCCGGTTCACAGAGCCGAACAGTTCCATTTTCTCTTTGACGACCTGGATAATCGCTTCGTAGCCGGGGCGCAGGAGCTTCCTAGGATCGAAACCCTTGCCCTCGCGGTCCTTGCCGGCCTCGATGTAGCTGCGGACGGCCTCGGTGAAGGCGACTTGCGCCTCGGTGTTGACGTTGATCTTCGAGACGCCATAGCCGATCGCTTCCTGGACCATCTCATCAGGGATGCCGGTCCCGCCGTGCAGAACAAGCGGGATACGATTGGTGGTCTCGCCGATCTCTTCGAGGACTTCCATGTCCAGACCCTGCCAGTTGTCCGGGTACTTTCCGTGTACGTTGCCGATACCGGCCGCGAGCATCGTGATACCCAGCGAGGCGATCTGGCGGCACTCTTCAGGGTCGGCCACTTCACCGCTGCCGGTGACGCCGTCCTCTTCGCCGCCGATGCTGCCGACCTCGGCTTCGACGCTGACGCCTTTCTGCGAGGCGAGGCGAACAATTTCTTTTGTCTTCTCGACATTCTCTTCGAAAGGATAGTGCGACCCGTCGAACATGACGCTTGTAAAGCCGACATCGATACACTGCCTGGCGGCTTCATAGGACCCATGGTCGAGATGAAGAGCGACCGGAACGGTGATCTCGAGCGTCTTCATCAGTTCCGCGACCATGGCGCGGACGGTGTTGAATCCGCCCATGTATTTCCCGGCGCCTTCGGAGACCCCGAGAATGACGGGCGAAGCGGACTCCTCCGCCGCTGTCAGGACGGCTTTCGTCCATTCGAGATTGTTGATGTTGAACTGGCCGACGGCATAACCTTCGGCACGTGCCTGAACCAGCATGTTCTCAGCTGAGACGAGTGGCATGGCATTCCCTCCTACGTCTTATCTAAAGCCACGGCCTATTATAAACCACGGCTCTGCAAAAGTAAACTATTCAGCTCCCAAGGAGACCTTGAGGGAGCGTTTTCAAAAGCCCTCCTTAAGAGGAGGGCTTGAGAGTCGGGTTCAGGTTCCGCTGACGACAACATCCTCGATCAGGATGGACGGACTGCCGACAAAGGAGATGTTGAAGGTGAGATCATCACCCATACGCTGGATGCGCCCCATCCAATCAAGATAATTCCCCGAGACGGTGATCAGCGAGACCGGCTTGACAATCTCGCCGTTCTCGACATAATATCCGGATGCCTGGAGGCTGAAATCGGCACTGACGGTGCTTGTGCCTGAATGCAGACCCTGAAGGTCGGTGATGATGAGCCCGCGATCCAGCGAGCGCCGCAGCGAGGAAACATCTTCACTTCCCGGAGCGATGTGGAGGTTGGT
>PULR01000027.1 GCA_003551005.1 Mollicutes bacterium | reverse complement strand
TCACGCCCCTCCTGGGTCGTGATCGTCATCTGCTGCGCGAGCATGACCTGCGACCACCACCCGCCGGCGGGGATGAACTTGATGTAGCCTTCGTCGGTGATCTTCGTGACGATGAAGCCGACTTCGTCCATGTGTCCCGCGACCATGATCCGCGGGCCGCCCTCCTTGCCGGTCTTTCTGGCGATGACGCTGCCGAGGTTGTCCTGGGTGACATTGTCCGCGAAGGGCTCCATTTCTTTTTTCATGTACGTACGGACCTGACGTTCGTTGCCGGGGATGCCGTTGAGCATCGACATGTCCTTGAGAATCTTGCGCATAGTGTCGCCTCCTGTAAAGTGGGGTTTTCAGCTTTGCTTGCGGGTCTTGAGTTTCTGATCGATGCCGATGTAGATGAGGAAGACCGCATAGGCGATGAGCAGGATGAAGATGCCGATGTGGATCTCCTCTAAGAAGATGTTGCCGGTGAAGAGCACGTAGGCGCCGAGGGTGAGGATGGCCATGTAGAGCAGGAATTTCTCGAACGTGCCGCGGCTTCTCAGCAGCTGCAGGATAAGGAAGTAGACGAATCCGCGGAGATACAGCACGAAGCCGACGAAATGGCCGGCGTCCGCCTCCCGGAAGAGGATCAGTCCGCCCGCGAGCAGCGCGAGGATGAGCTCGACGGCGAGAATCATGCGGGCCTGGCTGTTTTTGTAGCTGCGATAGTCCTTGTTGAAGCGGACGAGCGAGAGAATGACGACCAACGCGCCGATGACGTAGATGGTGAATTCGGCGAGCCAGTCCGTGATGAACATGGCGACGATGGCGAAAGCGGCGAGCAAGGCGCCGAGAATAATGTTGAGCAGAGGGTGCTTAAAGTGGAGTTTCTTCATCATTGTCGTTCTCCTTTTCCTTGGATTGCCGGCGTTGTTCCTGTTCGATTTCATCGATCTTGCGGAGCTGGTTGTTGATGATGCGCTCGAACACATTGAAGAAATTCTTGAGTTCGCGGTTCTTGATGTTGTGGGTCAGGCTGTCTGTGCATTCGGTCTCCTTGACCTCGATCGCCTCAAGAAGCGCCGAGGAGGTGCGTGTGAGACGCACGTGCAGCACGCGCTTGTCGCTGCGGTCGCGGTCCCTTTGGATGTAGCCGCGCTGTTCAAGCCGGCTAAGTACACCCGAGAGCGTCGCCTTGTCGGTATCAAGGTGGACGAGAATCTCTTTTGCGCTCAAGGGCTGGTGCTGCTTGATGACCTTGAGCACCTGATATTGTGCATAGGTCACATCGAAGCGTTCGAGCATCCTCGTCATGAGCCGTTTGTGATAAAGCGCGCTCTTGCTGACGAGCTCACAGATTCTGGAAGACACGGGCGGTCACCCCTTCTTTAGGTTGCACACAAACATTATATGCCATTACGGGCGGATTTGCAAAACTTTACACAAGAAAAACCCGGCTGCAACCGGGCGGGTGAATCAATGGTCAGCTCACGATGCGGTCTTGCTCTTTCTCCTTTTCCTTGCCCGGAGCCTTGATGCCATCGGGGACTTCATCCTGCGCGCTGTCCTCGGGCGCTTCCTCGAGCTGTTTGCGTCGGCGGTAGTTCGAGTAGCCGCCGTAGGATTCATACCCGAGATAGGCGCTTGAAATCAGACTGGCGATGATGAGCAGGATAACGAGGTCCGCGACTTCGAACCCGCGGGCGAGGATGAGCGTACCGATGATGATGGTCGCCACATGGAAGAAGAACGTCACATGGTCGCCCTTCTCGACTTCCTGGTTCAAGCCGTAGAAATGAATCATGCCGCGGGCGATGAGCACGAGCGCCAGAAGCAGCGCGAAGACGTTCGTGCCCAGCAGACCGACTTGGCTGAGGCTTTCTTCACGGATGAAGGCGGCCACGATGAATAGGGCGGCGATCAGGAAATTGATGGTGATCTCGATGATGTTGATGGTCTTGATACGGTCATCCCGCTGTGAACGTACATAAGGGACCAGCCGGATCACCGCATAGACCGCGATCAGCACACCGACCATGGCCTCGATGATGCGTTCCACATCGAGGACCCACATCGCGATGGCCAGTCCGATGAGCAACGCGGCTCCGATCAGCTTGATGAACCAGTTGTATTGCGTAAACGTGGCGGTTAGCTTGTTCATGGGCACCCTTCCCTTCGACACTGTAGTCGTAGCCTGAAAGAGGGGAAACCACTCGTTTGCAGGACCGCATATATCCTATGGGGGTGGCCTCTTGCATTGACCTTCAGGATTCCTCCATTCCGGGAGGCATTCGTACACCGGCCAAGCCTCGGCCCCTTATGTGAAAAGTTGGGGTCGCGCCTGAGTGGTTTCCCATCCCCCAGGCTACACTTTCATTATACGACCGCCATCGCCGCGTGTCAATAAATATGGCGCTCGATGGCATCCAGAACGCAGGCCTTGCATCTAGCGTTGAAACTATGTGGACATCTTCCGCCCTTCGCTACGCGTCGGCCGATGGCAAGACAGAAAAAAAAGCAATGCGTCCGCATTGCTCATTGCTTCAGCAGCGTATCGACAAGCTCCGACTTGCGGAGGCTGGAATACCCGCTGATGCCTTTGTCCTTGCACAGCTCCCTGAGTTCTTCGACCGTTTTGGCCTCGAGCGCTTCCTTCGATAGCTCCCCGGACGCTTCAGATGCAGGGGCTTCGCTTGCTTCATTGCTTGCGGTGCGCTCGGCGGTGCGTTGCGGGCTTTCGCCCCTGACGCCGGCGTCGGCGGTCTCGCAGAGCGTCTTGAACCCTTCGGGGTCGCGGACGGCGATGTCGGCGAGGACCTTGCGGTTGACCTCGACACCGGCCTGCTTGAGGCCGTTGATGAACTTGGAATACGACATGCCGTTGCTGCGGGCGGCGGCGTTGATCCGCGAGATCCACAGCTTGCGGAATTCGCTCTTGCGCTTGCGGCGGTCCCGGTAGCTGTAGGCGCGGGATTTCATCACTTGTTCGTTGGCGGTGCGGTATAAGAGTCGCTTGGACCCGAAATAGCCCTTGGCGAGTTTCAGCGTCTTCTTGCGGCGCTGTCTCGACTGAGGGCCCTTCCTTACTCTGGGCATGGGTTATCCTCCTTATTTTTTCGCAGGTGAAATCAGTTGCTTGACGCGCTTGGCGTCCGTGCCTTGAACGTAGTTGGTGCGGCGGTTGCGGCGGGTGGCCTTCTTGGACTTGTTGCCCTTGAGGTGCAGACGGTTGGCGTGGGTGGTCTTGACCTTGCCGCCGCCGGTCTTGCGAATTCGTTTACGTGTGGCCGAATGGCTCTTCATCTTCGGCATGGGTGAACCTCCTCAGTTTTTGTCTTTCTTGGGCAGAAGCGTCATGGCCATGACGCGTCCTTCCTGCTTGGGCCTGCTTTCGATGTCGGCGAGGTCCTTGCATTGTTCGGCGAACTGCTCCATGACCTCGCGTCCCTGGTCGGTGTGGGCCATCTCCCGACCGCGGAAGCGGATCGAGATCTTGAGCTTGTCGCCCTTGCTCAGGAACTCCCGGCCCTTGCGAAGCTTGGTGTCGAAATCGTGCTTCTCGATCTTCGGTGAGAGACGGAGCTCCTTGAGCTGCATGACCTTCTGCTTCTTCTTGGCTTCCTTGGCTTTTTTCTGCTGTTCGTAGCGGTACTTGTTGTAGTCCATGAAACGCGCGACGGGCGGCTTCGCTTTCGGCGCGACGAGCACGAGGTCGAGGTCGCGGTCATAAGCCGCCTCGAGCGCGGTGTCCGTATTCATCTCGCCGAGCTTCTCGCCGTTTTCGTCGATTGCCATGACTTCGCGGGCACGGATGTCCTCGTTGACGATGCCCTCGTTTTTCTGCTGGCGCTTCTTGGAGTTCCTTCTGATAATGGGGTCACCTCCTGGAATGAATGAAAAAGTGCGGATGCACACAGCACCCGCACGATACGCACAAAAATACAGTCGGCGTGGACCTACGGATCTTCTTCCGTCAGGTGAGAGCGGGCGCTCTGCTTTCCTTATCTACTTGTCACTTGAACCGAATGCATTATACCACATCGGCGATTTTTGTCAACGGTTGTCACTTGCTTGATTTCCACTCGGCCTCCGCGAGGGGTTCCTTGGAGTCGACGGGTTTCGCGGACGCGCGGTTGTGCTTGGGTTTCACCAGGTTGCGCGCGTAGTCGGCCTTGTTGATCTGGCGGTTGCGCGCAATGGCGAGGGCTCCTTGCGGGACGTCGTCGGTCACGGTGCTGCCGGCGGCGATGAAGACGTTGTCCTCGACGCTGAGGGGCGCGACGAGATTCGTGTTGCAGCCGATGAAGACGTCGTCGCCGATGCAGGTCTCGTGCTTCTCGACGCCGTCGTAGTTGACGGTGATGCTGCCGGCGCCGAAATTGACGCGCGACCCGGTCTCCGCATCCCCGATGTAGGCGAGATGCGAGGCCTTGGTGTTGGCGCCTGTGGAGGATTTCTTGACTTCGACGAAATTGCCGATGCGGTTGTCGCGGCCGATGTTGGCGTTCTTCCTGAGGTGGGCGAACGGCCCGACGGTGGTGCGGTCGTTGACGATGCTGTCATAGACGAGGCTGTGCCGTACGGTCACATCCCGATGGATGACGCCGTTGTGGACTTCCGTGTTGGGGCCGAGCACGGCGCCTTCCTTGATGGTCGAATTGCCGGTGATGGTGGTGTTGGGCATGATGGTGACGTTGCCTTCGATGGTGACGTTGTGGCCGACGGTGATGGTCTCGGGGTTGATCATCGAGACCCCGTTGAGCATGTGCCGGCGGTTGATCTCATCACGCAGATATTTTTCGGCGATGCTGATGGCGTAGAGGTCGTTGACGCCCATCACCTTCGTCGCTTCGCGAATAGCATAGGTACCCACCTGATGCTCGTCGCGCAGCAGCTCGACGATGTCGGTGAGGTAGTATTCGCCTTTCCGCTCGCTTTTCTCGATGCGCCGGAGTGTTCTAAAAAGCAGGGCGTTGTCGACGACGTAGAGGCCGGTGTTGATTTCGTTGATCTGCCGTTGGTTCTCCGTGCAGTCCGCCTCTTCGACGATCGCCTCGACGCGGCCGTACTTGTCGCGGATGATACGTCCGTAGCCTTCGGGGTCCTCGAAGTTCGCGGTCACGATCGTGAGGTCGTTTTCAAAGGTTTCGTGGCTGGCGATGGCTTTATCGATAATGGTCTCGTCGATGAGCGGCATGTCCCCGAGGAGGATGATTGTCGTCCCCTCGCGACCACCGAGGACGGACTCGGCGGCGAGGGCGGCGTGCCCGGTGCCGAGCTGCTGGTCCTGATAGGCGAAGGAGACCCTGCCATCGAGCAGGTCCTCGAGGACCTCGCGTTGATGGCCGACCACGACCGCGGTTTCATCGATGCGGCTCGCCTCGACGCTTTCCACAATGTAGTTGATCATCGGTTTGCGAAGAATGGGAAAAGCGCATTTCGGCAATTCCGTCTTCATCCTCGTTCCCTTGCCGGCCGCAAGGATCAATGCGAAACGTTTCATGTGCGACCGCCCCCCTTCTTGAGAATCAACGCTTGCAGGCGTTCAATCGTCTCCTCGACAAGATTTTCATCTCGATGCGAGACGGTGATGCGCACGACCGGCTCCGTGCCGCTTGGACGTACAAGCAGCAGGCTGTCGGTGCCGAGCCGCTTTTTCAGATTCTTCACTTCCTGTTTGACATCCTTATCGTCGACGACGCCTTTATCGACGTCCTTGACGTTCACGGTCTGCTGGGGATAGATCTCGACATCCTCGACCAGCGAAGCGAGCGTCCGCCGTGTCTCATGCAGGATCCGCAGGAGATAGGCGGCGGCCACCATGCCGTCCCCTGTCTGCAGCACATCACCCAGGATGAGGTGCCCGCTGTTCTCGCCCCCGAGGACGTAGCCGTTTTTGAGCATCTCCGCCTGGACGTACTTATCGCCGACATCGGTGGCGACGACCTTGATGCCCTGGTCCTTGAGGGCGCGCACGATGCCGGGGTTGCTCATCTTGGTGAGGACGACGGTGTCCTTTTTAAGTTCGCCTTTGGCTTTCAAATAGGTCGCGAGGATGTAGATGAGCAGATCGCCGTCGTAGACATTCTCCCGATGGTCGACGACGAGGACGCGGTCCCCATCACCATCAAACGCGAGGCCGATGTCGGACTTGTTGGCCTCGGCCGTCTTCGTGATCGCCTCGAGCGCGGTCGAGCCGAACCCCGCGTTGATATTCCGCCCATCCGGCGCATCGCCGATCTGCACGTATTCATCGACGATGTCGGCGAAGACCTTTTTCGCGATCCGATGCGTCGCGCCATGCGCCGTATCGATCGCGACCGAGAGATTCGCGCGCTCAAGACCCAGCGAAGCGAACAGCTGCTCGTAGGATTGTTCGACCTCGTCACTCATATAAAAGGATCCGAAACGCTCAGCCTGCGGGATTTCACCGGAGTCGAGGCGCGCCTCCAAGGCTTCCTCGTCCTTGGCTTTCAGTTTATATCCGTTGTCGAAAACCTTGATGCCGTTGTCCTGATACAGATTGTGCGAAGCCGTGATCATGACGCCCGGGATTTTCTGCTCCCTGGAGTAATGGGCGACCATCGGCGTCGAGGCGGTGCCGGCATACAGCACATCGACCCCTGCCTGCATCGCGCCGGTCGCGACCGCGAGCGCAAGCGCGTCGCTTGATTCACGCGTATCCTTGCCGATGACGAGTCGTTTCGGCTTGAAGACCGCTTTGACGCCGAGACCGACGCGGTAGGCCAGCTCGACGGTCAAGGACTCGCCGGCAATGCCACGGATGCCGTCCGTACCGAAATATTTCCCCATCCTGGACTCCCCTTTCAAAATCGCTGATGGTTGTAGCTTATTCTAACACACCCAAGCCCCGACGACAATGTCATTCGACAGTGACACTCTTCGCCAGGTTGCGGGGTTTATCGATGTCATGGCCTCTTTTCAGGGCCGCGTAGTAGGCGACGAGCTGTGTGGGGACCACGCTCACCAGCGGCGCGAACAGCGGATCAAGAGGCTCGAGGATTACATCGTCCTCAGCGCGCGCCACCTCCCGGGTGCTGATGATCAGCGTGCGGGCGCCGCGGCTCTCGACCTCGGCGATGCTGTTGCGGGTATTCTCGGCGATGTGGGGCGAGGTGAGCAGAGCAATCACGGGGGTCCCCTCCTCGATGAGGGCGAGCGTGCCGTGCTTGAGCTCGCCGGCGGCGAACCCCTCGGTATGGATGTAGGAAATCTCTTTCAGCTTGAGGGCGGCCTCCAGACCCACGGCATAATCCAGTCCGCGACCGATGTAGAACGCGTGCTCCCGCTCGGCGAGCGGTTTCACGAGCTCCTGCATCCGCTTTTGATCGTCGAGCAGCCCTTCGATGGCGTGCGCCGCCTTCGCGAGTTCCTCTTTGACTGCCGCCGGTCTGCCGCCCAGCGCATGAGCCAGCAGCAACAACACCGTAATCTGCGCGGTGTAGGCTTTCGTCGACGCCACGGCAATCTCCGGCCCGGCGTGAATCTCAAGATAATCGTCCGCCTCCCGCGCCAGCGTTGAAGTGGGGACGTTGGTAATGGTGAGCGACGGATGCCCGGAGGATTGAATCCGCTGGAGACAGGCCCGGAGGTCGGCGGTCTCCCCGCTTTGGCTGATCAGCACGAAATACGGAGCATCCGACAAAAGCGGCGGGTGATAGGCGAACTCGCTCGCGATGTGCACCTCGGCGGGCAGATTGGCAATCCGTTCGAAGGCTGTCCGCGCGATGAGCCCCGCATGCATGGAAGTGCCGGCGGCGAGGATGTGCACCCTCGAGGCACCTTTGAGCTTATCAAGAAGCGCTTCATTGAAACGGAAGGCGCTCCCCTCAAGATACTCGCCGACGAGCCGGCGGATGACGGCGGGCTGTTCGTGGATCTCTTTGAGCATGAAGTGCTCGTACTCACCCTTCTCGGGGTCGATAACGTCGTGTTCAATCGGTTCGAGCGTATATTCAAGCGGACGCCCTTCCAGGTCGTGAACCCGAAAACTCTGTGCCTCGATGCGGACGAAGGTCCCGTCCTGAAGCGCAAGGTAGGCGTCCGCGTCGTCGATAAGAGCCATCAGATCCGAACCGACCGTGATGCCGTCCTCGGCGGTGCCGATCAGCAGCGGGCTCTTGTGCTTCGCCGCATACATCCGTGTCGGATCGGACGCATCGACCACCAGCAGAGCGAAGGAACCCTCAAGTTCCTTCAACACTTCACGCAGCGCCGTCTCTACGGGCAGCTTCCGGGCGAAAGCCTCGATGAGGTTCGCCACAACCTCCGTATCGGTGTCGCCATCAAGCGACAGGCCGTCCAGATAGCGCTTCTTCAGGGCGTGGTGGTTGTCGATGACCCCGTTGTGCACGACGATGAAACGCCCTTCCTGCGAAACGTGCGGATGGGCGTTCTCCCGTGTGACGCGTCCATGCGTCGCCCAGCGGGTATGGCCGATTCCGACGTGGGTGGTTCCCACATCGAGGATATGTTCGAGGTTGTCGATCGTTCCTTTTTCCTTGAATACGCGATGCCTCCCTCTTTGTGGATCGAAAAGAGAGACACCGGCGCTGTCATAGCCCCGGTATTCGAGGCGGCGCAAGCCGCCGATCACAATCGGTCTGGCGTTTTGCTGGCCGAGATAGCCCACGATGCCACACATAAGCGTCCTCCGTTGTCTTGTCGTTCTGGATATGTGGTAATTATATCACAGCCAGAAGCGCCGGGCAACGCCGCTAGAAGTCCTCAAGTGTGTGCGTGAAGACGTAGGCGAGCGCCAGTGCCAACGTGAGTGTCACCGCGTGCAACCATCCAGAAAGGGGCGCGTAGACATCCCCTTTCAACAGATGCAGATTCACCAGCACCCCGTTGGCCACCCTGGCCGCGAGGTTGGCCTGCGCCGAGGATGAGAGCGGATCGACGGGAATCTCGGTGAGGAAGAACACAAGCAGCAGCGCATACTGTGCATAAAGATGCCTGAACCAAAGCCCCACAAGACTCGCGAGCGTGGCGTAGAACGCCCCGAACAGCAGCAATCCTCCAATCAGGGAACCACCTGGATGATAGTGCGGACGGTAGGGGGTCCCGCGATAGACCGCAAAGAGCAGCACGCAGACGCAGACGACGTAGAGAAGAATCACCCCCACGACCGCCAGCAGCTTCGAGCTCGCGAGCGTCCGCTTCGAACAGCCATAAAGCAGCACCCCAGCCCCGTCTTCTCCCATCGCCATCGCCCCGGCCGTGAACACGGAGAGCGCGACGATGGAGAGCTTGATGAAGAAGACCGCCTCGAAGAAATACTCCCTCCCGTAAAGGTCGGCCTCGATGAGTCTTTGGCCGGCGGGGTCAAACGGACGTGACGCATAGAGAAAGACCCCCAGCGAAAGGCAAAGGGCCGCAGCTAAGGCGCACAGCCGTCTGACATCGAGAATGCGCAGCAGCTGATATTTCACGAGACTGATCATAGCCGGACCCTCGAAGGCGATTCATGGGTCAAGGGCCACTCTTCGTGCGTGGCGATTAGGACGCGGCGCGCATCCAGATGCAGATACGCCGCAAGTCGTCGCTTCGAACCATCGTCAAGACCGCTGAAGGGTTCATCAAGCAGCAACGTCCCTCCCCCTGCGAGCAAGCCGCCGGCGAGCGCGAGCTTCTGGCGCTGGCCTTTCGAGAGCTGGAATATGCGACGGCGCCGGATGTGTTTCAACTCGAAAAGCGCCAGCAGGGTCTCCTTGCGTTCCTGCGAAGCGTCCCCATAGATGCTAAGCAGACAGTCGAGATACCCCTCCACGGAGAACAACGCCGGAAGCGACGCGCCCTCCCCGATGTATAGCGTACGCGCCAGGCCCGCAATCCTCCCCCGGTAGCGGATCAGCCCGCCCATCGCCCTGAGCAGCGTCGTCTTACCAGTACCGTTCCCGCCCTCGATCAGCACCAGTCGGCCCAAGAGCCGCAACGATTCAATCCGCACCCGCGCACCACCCCGATAGCGCTTTTCAAAGTCGTCGACCTCAATCGGGGCGGACAATGGCAAACGGCTGCCCCTCCGCATAGAAATCGGTGCTCACATAGGGAAAGGGCGGAACCGTGAGGACGGACGGCCCGGATTCGCCTACGTGGGTGAAGCTCAAGGGAAAGCGATGCAGCGCGTATTCACCAGCATCGATGGGGATGAAGAGGGTGCTCTCACCCTGCGGGGGCACGGTCGCTGCGTGGGAGGGTTCCTGCAGGAGCTGCTCCTTCGTCACCCCTTCGAGAGTCGTCTGTTGAAACACGCGGCTCTCCTCAAGCGAGACCTCGACACCCGGCGCGCCCACCTTGGCCTCCTTCAGCGTCCGCGTCTCAGCGGCGGCGTTCGTAAGCCGCAGGACGATACCGCCGACCGAGGTCCGCCCGGTTTCCGGCACGACCTGGATCGAGGTCGCTGAAAGTTCTCCGGCTTGCTCCTTCGCCGGGAGCAGGCTGAACGCGCCGATTGGCAGCGACAGCATCCGCTCCTGCAGATAGGTGAGCTCGAGCGTAGCGGGGAGGAGATGCTGCGCGGTTTCAAGCGTACGGGCCGGCAGGAAGCTGAACCGGAACCGGTGATGCGTCTCCCCGTCGGTCGCGCGCATGCCGAGCGGTTCGATCGACTGCGGCACCAGCGGGATCTCCTCTTTTTTCGATTCGCAGAGCAGGACGCCGTCCACCAAGGCCTCCTCGACAACGTAGACCGTCTTTGCATCACTGAAAAGCGCTTCAAAGACAATCGGGCCGCCCTCCCCCGCGGCGTGGGTATGGATGTGGTGCTGTTTGGGGGATTTGATGATAAGCTCCGCCTCGGCGGGCCGCGAAAGCAGAAACAGCGCGACCAGCACCATCCCCAGCGCGCCCAATAACCCAATCAGCCGCATCAGATCCGCTCCTTCTCGATGGAATAGAACTCCGTCGTAAGGACGAAGACCTCCCACCCCCCGCTACGGACGTTCTTGAAGAAGCGGTACTGCCTGCCCACGCCGTTGGAGATTCGGCCCTCGCCGCGCACTTCAATCGAAAGCTTCGTCTGTGGGTCGACCTGCACACGGATATCGACGTCCTCTTCAAGGTATCGCTCCCGTTTCACACTCACTTCCGGCGAGACATGGGCATCGAGTCCGGAACGGAACCCGCGGATGTCTCCGGAAACGTTCAACGAGATATCGCCGCTCGCGCTCACCTGCAGGCTGGACTGCTCCGTGCTGCGGAAGCGCAGATTCTGATTGATGGGGGTCGTCCCCTCGTTCTCGATGGCATACAGCGTATCCCGCGTGAAATACACGCGTTCATCGGTGAGGTTCTCGACCGTGCGCCAGCCCCAGAATCTTCGCCCTCCCAGCTGCCCGTACAGCCGATCGTAGTCCGTCTGCGTGAAATCCATCAGCAACCGCCGGTTCCCCCGGTGGAAACGGATGTGCTGATAGGTCACGTACTCCCCGGCGGCTGTCTCGAGCCACATGCCGTTCAAAAAGGCGAAGATCAAAAACAGGACAAGTAGATGCTTCATGCGACCACCTCCGATTGATACATACCCCTGCATGGCGGATTTTCCTCCCGGACATAAAAAAAGACCGGCGGACCGGTCAGGAGTCGGTGAAGGGCGGGTCGGACTCGAGCTGCGCGATCGTCTCGGCGTAGCCCAGCTCGAAACGTCTGAGAATCTGCTCGCGGCTGAAATCGAGCACGCCCCGCAGATGCTTGCGCGGATACAGGTTGTAAAGGGGGACGCCCTCCCATTCCCTGCGCCGCTTGAAGTTGATGCGGAAGAGGTCGATGACGATGATCTCCTCGCAGCCGGCCTCGACCAGCGGACGGTAGGGGGTGTTGTCGAGGACGCCGCCGTCGTAGTAGCTTTTTTTCTCGATGACGACGGGGCGGAAGAACACCGGAATCGCGCAGCTTGCGAGGATGGTCTTGCGGATGTGCTCATCGCTCATCTCGCTCAGCAGCGGATAACGGATCAGACCCTCCTTGTCGAAGAGGTTGCGGAGGTTGAGCGTCATCAGCTCGAAGAGATTCGCATCTTCTTCGCCCACGTAGCTGGTGGCGACGTAGATGGAGTGGCGGCGGATGGTTTCGTAATCAAGGAGTGAATCGAGCCACTCCTCGAGATGGTCGGTCTCATAGACCCCGTGGCGGACGAAGTCGGTCCGCTCCTCGAAAAAGCGTCGAAAGAGATTGTCACGGACAGTGAGCAGTTTCGATTCGTCCAGCGTGAGCCACACATCCGCCGCCTGCCTGAGATCGCCCATCGCGAGCAGGCAGGCGTTGATGCTGCCGATGCTCGCACCGCTGATGGCGTGAATATTTTCCAGATGCCCCCGTTCGCGGAGGGCCTTCAAGGCACCGACCTGATAGGCGCCTCTTGCGCCGCCGCCGGCAAGCGCGACGCCAAGTTTCCTAGCCATAAATCAACGCCTCCTAGTAGGGGAGTTTCTCGCCGTTCTTGTAGGCGGCCTCGATAAAGCCGCCGCCGAGGCAGACCTCGCCGTCGTAAAGCACGCAGGCCTGTCCCGGTGTCACGGCGCGCACCGGTTCATCAAAGCGGACGATGACGCGCCGGTTCTCAAGCTGCTGGACCCGCACGGGCTGATCCGCCTGCCGGTGGCGGAACTTGGCTGTGAGCGAGCGCCCTTCAAGCGTATCGTCGGGGTTGACGATGTTGACATCCTCCAGGGTGCACGAATCGCTGTAGAGGCGCTCGTGATGATAGCCCTGCCCGACATAGAGCGTGTTCGTCTTTAAATCCTTGCCGACGACGAACCAGGGCTCGTCGCTATAGCCTGCAAGCCCGCCGATGCCGAGACCGCGGCGCTGGCCGATGGTATAATGCATCAGACCGTGATGCTCGCCGACGCGGTGGCCATCGAGCGTCTTCATCTCACCTGTCTGAGCCGGCAGGTAGTTGCGCAGGAAATCGTTGAAGGCCCGCTCGCCGATGAAACAGATACCGGTCGAATCCTTCTTCTTTGCGACCGGGAGGCCGGCTTCCTCGGCGAGACGCCGGACCTCGTCCTTGGCGAGCTCGCCCACGGGGAACAGCACGTTTTCAAGCTGCGAGGCCTTGAGCTGACTGAGGAAATACGTCTGGTCCTTGTTGCGGTCAACCCCCCGAAGCAAGCGCGTGCCCTGTTCATGGGCGACACGCGCGTAGTGGCCCATGGCGAGGAAGTCCGGAGAGAATTTCTCCGCGTGCCGAGCGAAGGCGTCGAACTTGATGTATTTGTTGCAGAGGATATCGGGATTCGGGGTACGTCCCTTCTTGTATTCATCAAGGAAATAGGTGAACACATCGTTCCAGTACTCTTCGATGAAGTCCACCCGGTGCAGCTCGATTCCTAGCTGCTGTGCCACAGCGAGGGCATCCTGGTAGTCCGCTTCCTGCGGACAGATCGGCGCGTCCGCATCCGGGTTGCCCAGAATGTCGCGGTTGGCGGCCGAATCCCAGTTGCGCATGAAGAGCCCGATGACCTCGTACCCTTCCCGTTTCAGAAGAAGGGCGGCGACACTCGAGTCGACGCCGCCGCTCATGCCGACGATGACACGTTTGGTCATGATCAATCACCATCCCTTCTGATGTCGCTGGGCATGCGGAAATCACTCCGCGGCGAGAGGGAGACATCGAGGACTTTCGGACCATCGGGAGACGTCTGGCGTTTGAACTGTGCGGCGTCGAAGCGGCGCAGGAAACGCGAGACGTAACGCTCGGCCGATGGTTGATCAAGATCGAAAGTCTTCTCCAGAAGCCATTCGATGCGCTTCGGCGCATCGCCGCTGCGCAGCAGCCGATCGAGAATGAAGTCGTTCACCTCGTAGCTGCCGAGCGTGTCTTCGGTCTTCTGCCCCTGAATGAGTTCCGGGGAGATGGGTGTCTTCAGAACATCCTCCGCGACGGTCTCGGCCCCGCCTTCAAAGCGCCGCTGTGCATACTGTGCAACCATGAAACGGACCAGCGTCTTCGGCAGACCGGCGTTGATGTTGTACATACTCATGTGGTCGGCGCCGTAGGTCGTCCAGCCCAGCGCCAGCTCGCTCATGTCCCCCGTGCCCACGACCATGCCGTCTTCCTGATTCGCGAGATTCAAAAGCGCCATCGTGCGCATGCGGGCCTGGACGTTCTCATACGTCACATCCGGTTCGCCATCATGGCCGATCAGCGCGAAATGATCCTCGACAGCCTGCGTGATGGACAGGTTGCGATGTTCAACACCGAGCGCTTCGATGAGGCGTCCAGCCTGATTCTGCGTGCGCTCGCCGCTGCCCTGGGCCGGCAGGGTGACACCGAGGATGGCGCGGCGGGGGAGACCAAGGGTATCGACCACGCGCGCGGCGATCAAGAGCGCGAGGGTCGAATCAAGCCCGCCGCTCACGCCGACGATCAAGCGCTTCGCGCCGATGTGTTCGACCCGGCGCAGCAACGCGTTCTCCTGCAGCTCGGCGATCCGCTCGAAGGCATCGGCCTCGTTCACCTTGGGGACGAAGGGGGTCCGGTCCAGCGCTTTTTCAAACGTGAAATCCGCAGTCGGGGTCAGTGTGAAGGGGACATCGAGGGCGTCGAAATCGAAGCGGTTCATCGAATCGCGGAACGAGGAGTGGCTCTTGCGGGTGTAGGCGATCTTCGAGAGGTCGAGGTCGGCCTTCAGAATATCGGTCTCCCGCGCGAAACGCTCGGTCTCGGCGAGCAGCCGGCCGTTCTGCGCAATCGCGTTGTGTCCGCTGAAGACCGTCTCGCTCGTCGATTCGCACACACCCGCGCTCGCATAGACATAGGCGCCGGCGTTGCGCCGCGAGTGCTCGACGATCGTACGCTGGCGCACGAGGTGCTTGCCGAGATATTCATTCGAGGCGCTCAGGTTGAAGATGACCTGCGCACCCTTCAAGGCGAGATGGTTGCCGGGCGAGATCGGGGCCCACATGTCCTCGCAGATCTCCACGCCGAAGCTGAAATGGTGGTTGCGTTCGCGGAAGATGAGCGCGCCGAAAGGGACCGTACGCCCCCGGAACTCGACCAGGGAGGTATCGCGCACGAGTTCCTCGGCTCTTGTGAACCAGCGCTTTTCATAAAACTCCTGGGTGTTGGGCAGGAAGAACTTGGGCACGATGCCGAGGATTTCCTCGCCCTGGATGACGAAGGCGACGTTGTAGAGCACCCCGTCAACTTCGAGCGGCGCACCGAACAGCACGATACCCTCGAACGGGTTGCGGCTCAGAAAGGTCTCCACCGCCTCGTCGCTGGCTTGGATCAAGCCGTGCTGAAAAAACAGGTCATTGCACGTATAACCGGTCACGGACAGCTCGGGGAAGACCGCCACCGAGGCGTTCAGCCCCTTCAGGGCCTCGAGGTGACGCTCGATGTTGTAAGGCGGGTTGCCGACGCGCAGCTTCGGCGTCACCGCCGCGACTTTCAAGAAATCCTGTGTGTACATCACGCATCACGCTCCATATAAGTTGTGCTCCTTGATATACTCGGCGACCGCCTCCGGCACAAGCTCCCAGTCCAGCCGACGGCGGAACATCGAGGAAGAGATTTCCATCTTGAAATCGTCGAAAAGCTTGAAAGCCTCCCGATGTCGATAGAGAAAGGCATCGGCGGCGATCAGGGCTTCAAGGTCTTTGCCCTCGCGGTTGAGGACGAAGAAGGTAAAGCTCGACAGCAGCTTTTCTGCCTGCTTCCAGCGAGGCAGCGTCCTGAGATGGTCCGCGCCGAGCACGAAGGCGGTGCGCTGATCGGGAGTATCCAGACGGCGCAGGGATTCATAAGTGCCATAGTAGGCATCATCCTGCAGTTCAAGATCGCTCACCGTGGCTTTCTCGAGCCCCGTCGTCGCCAGCTTCAGCATCCGGAGACGGTGGGTGTCGCTTGCGAGGTCCCCCTTGCGGTAGCGGCTGGATACGGGCAAATAGACGAAACAGCCCACATCCACCCGCTCGAGCAGATAGCGATACACCTCGAGATGCGCCTTGGTGGGCGGGTTGAACGCGCCGCCGTAGACAACCCGGTAGGGCTTCTCAGCCTTCCTCATCAAAGAAGGCACCCCAGGTTCCCTCGCGGAAGATCTCGACGGTCTCGCCGCTTTCCGTCTCGCCCTCGATGGTGAGATCGTCGCTGCCGACCATCACATCGACATGCACGAGCGAGCGATTGATGTTGTGTTTTTTGGCGATTTCCGAAGGCTTGCCGCCACCGCTTTTCACGCACATCGGATAGGCGTTACCGATGGCGAAATGCGCGCTCGCGTTCTCATCGATCAACGTGTGGTAATACAACGTATCGAGCGCCGCGATCGGGGATTCTTTCGGCACGAGCGCCACCTCGCCCAGATAGCGGGCGCCCTCATCCATCGCCATCAGTTTGTCGAGCTTGTCGCGGTCGCTGCTTTCAACCTCGACGATTTCGCCGTAGCGGAGGCGCATCGTGAAGGGTTCGATGACTGTCCCTCGGAGGTTGAGGGGTTTCGTGACGCGCAACGTTCCGTTGATGCCGCTTTTGAGCGGCGCCGTGAAGATCTCCTCGGTGGGCATGTTGGGGATGAAGACATCCCCGCCGCGCTTCTGCGCGCCCGAGATCCACACATGCGACTCGGGGAGCGCGACATCCAGATCGGTCTCGCCGCTGCGGTAACGCAGCTTGACGAGGTTCGCCTCATTCAGTTTGCGGCGCTTGCTCTCCAGGGCGTTGAGATGTTCCGTCCAGGCCTTGATGGGGTTCTCCTCATCCAGGCGCATGATGTGGATCAGCGATTCGTGAAGCTTCATGAGCGCGTCGCTGTCCTCATCATCGGGATAGACCTTCCTCGCCCATTCAATGGAAGGATAGGCCGCGACCGACCACTTGCACTCGCGGACGATGCGCTCCTGGTAGGGGCGAAGCTTGGGGGTCGTGGCTTTCTGCGCGGTCTGGATGCGCTCCTGGTCCAGCTTCTTGAGCAAGTCCGGGAAGCTGCTCGAGATGGTCAGGAAGGCCGCTTTGCGGCCGATCAGCTCCTCCATGCGGTTCGTGCGGTACTGCGGCACATCCTTGAGGACACCCTCCTTGGCGAAGGCGTAGGCCATCCGCTTCAGATAGGGATCCTGCCAGTTGACGTGCACCGTCCCGCTTTTGAAGGTGCGGTAGGCTTCACCGACGAGGATGCGGACGAAGTCGTAGGCCGTGACCGGGGCGTTGATGACAAGGTCCTCGTCCTCTTGAAGGTTGACTCCCCGCAGGAGGATCAAGCGGGCGTAGTTGATCATCATCTTTTCATTCATGCCTGGCTTCCTTTCTTTTTGAAGGGGTTGCGCACGAAGTGCTTGACGATGTAGTCAAGAATCCCCTTCGGAAACGCGCCGAGCCCTTCGCCGACGATGCGGGGCATCAGCGTGAAGGACTCCTTGTATGCGTTGAGCCGCATCTGGCGGGTCGTGAGCAGCTTGTGGTCCTGGAAGAGATACCGCCGGGTGACGATGCCGACCCTGGCGGTCAGCATCCCGTTCGAGATGCCCTGGAAGACGGAGTTGGTCGCCGTGCGGACCATCGGCACGTCGCGGATCGCCTCGCCGACACGGTTCGGCAGCGCCTCGCGGATGTCGACATCCTCGAGATTCTCCGCCACCAGCGCGACGACGGCGACGCGCATCGCGAGTTTCGTCAGATGCGCATAGCTCGGGCGGAAGCCGCACTCGCGGACGATCGAGCGGATCATGCGCAGGTTGGTGATGAGCACCGCCAGCATGTCGAGATTGCCGTTTTGCGAAATGGCGGTGGTCACGAAAGCCGTGCGCGAATGCCCGACGATGGTCTGGTCCACGGCCTTGCGGATGGGGCCTTCGTAGGTGTCCCTGAGCGCGCTTTTTAGCTCCTCGTCGGTTTTGGCATCGCGGAGCTTCTGGCGATGCTTTTCATCGACGGAAGACAGCCTGCGGACTCTTCGCGCAGCCCGGGAGCGGACGCGCCGGCCCTGTTTCTCATCGAGCGCATCCACGGAGAAGGTCGGCGAGAACAAAATCACCCGCAACGGATTGAGCACCAGCACGAAAAGCAGGGCGGCCGACAGGGCATAGAAGGCGTAGGCCACCCATTCATGCACACCCATCAGCCGCTCGCCGAGCGCGATGATGTGCGAGAGCACGACGAGCACCGCGACGATGGCGGCGGCGAAGACACTCAGCTTGAAGAATCGCTTGCGTCCCATAAGCTCCTCCTAACGGTCGAACCGCACGAAGGCGGTGACCTTTCTATCGACGGCGTGCTTGAATCCGAGCGCCTCGTAGAAGGCGTGGGCCACGGCATCGTCGCTATCGGTCAGCAGCACCTTCTGCCGCACGCGAGGGTAACGCACGTCGAGAAGCTCTTTCAACAGCGCACGGCCCACCCCCTGCCGGCGATGCGAGGGGTGCACGAGAATATCCTGCACATAGAGGATGTGCTCGCCATCACCCACCGCCCGCGCGAGCCCGATCAGCTCGCCCGATCGATAGGCGCCCACGCAGGCGAGCGAATTGGTGAACTGACGGGCGAAGGCGGCTTCATCCCGCAGGTAGCTCTGCCAGCCGACCGCGGCGTAGAGCGCCTTGGGAGCCGCAAGGTCGTTCGTGTCGAGATCGATGAGTTTCATGTCCCCTCCTGATTCTTCTCGCGGGTGCGCGCGACCAGCGACAGCAACAGCGAGAGTGAAAAACCCGCCACCGGCAACAGCGCGACCCACCACCATCGCCCGCTCGCAAAGCGCGCAAGCAGCACGGAAAACACATAGAGCGCGAGAAAGTCGATCGTCATGATATGAGTGAAGCTGTCCGTCGCGAAGGTTTCAAAATAGGTTGCCGGCGAGCCGAAAAGCAGGCCATAACCAATCAATCCCGCGGCAAGGACGGCAAGTCCTGCGGAAATGGCCTTCAGCCCGCGACGCGGGCGATAGACGGCGCGGAACGAGCCATAGCCATATGTCGGCAGAAGCGCGAAGGCGCCGATGAGAAACCCCAGCGCCAGCCCGAACCGCTTGCGCGGGGAGATATATTCAAGCGTGTAGAGCGCGTGCACGAGGAAGGCGGCCGCGAACACGCCGAAGAGATTGAACACCGAAAACAGCAGCGGATCGGCCCGTCCCTGCATCAGATCCCTTAAGGCGCCCACCCCGGAGAAACTGCCGAGCAGATGGATGCCGGTATACACCAGCAGGATGAGGAACAGCACCCGCACGGACTGCTTCGCGCGGATCGAAAGAACGATCACTCGAGATTCTCCGGATTCAAGCCTTGCAGATCCTCCGGCACGAAACGGCCGTCCTTGCGGATCAGCTCGCCGTCGAAATAGATCGCGCCGCCGCCGTAGGCCTCGCGCTGGATCTGCACAAGATCCCAGTGCACCGCGGAGGTGTTACCGTTCCAGGCATCGTCATAGGCCATGCCGGGGGTGAAATGCAGACTGCCCTGGATCTTCTCATCGAAGAGGATGTCGCCCATCGGTTCACGGATCCGGGGATTCACCCCGAGCGCGAACTCCCCGACATAGCGTGCGCCTTCATCGGTGTCGAGCACGCCCTCGATCAGGGATTTCTCCCCCGCATGGGAGGCCTCGATGATACGACCGTCCTTGAATGTCAGGGCGACGTCCCGATACACACGTCCCTGGTAGGGTGAGGGGGTGTTGAACCGGATCGTGCCGTTCACGCTGTCTTTCACCGGCGCCGTGAAGATCTCCCCGTCGGGGATGTTGTTCTCGCCCGCGCAGGGCACGACGGGGATGTCCTTGATGGAGAAGGTCAGATCCGTGCCCTCGGCGGTGATGCGCACCTGATCCGCCGATTCCATCCGGCTTTTCAAGGGTTCAAGCGCCTTTCGCATGCGGCTGTAGTCGACCGAGGAGACATCGATGACGTAGTCGTAGAAAGCCTCGCTGCTCATCTGCGCCTTCTGCGCCTGAGCCGGCGTGGGATATTTGAGGATGCACCAGCGCTTGCCTTGAACGATCTTCGAAAGCGGCTGCATGGTACGCGCAAGGGTCTGCTTCGTCGCATCCGGCACGTCCGAGGTGGCGAAGTCGTTGTGCGTCGCGTCGATAGCGATGAACACATCGTAGGCTTCGTACTTGTGCTTGGTCAGATCATGCAGAAAATCCATGTAAGGTCGTCCCGCGCCCTGCATGACGGCGCGGCGCACATCCTCGTCGACAAGCTCGGCGTGCGGGCTCGCCCCGAGTTCATAGGCGAGGTCGATGAGCTCGAGAATGAGCGGTTTCGCAGCAATCCCCCCGCGGATGCCCACAAGGTCGCCCTCGCGGACTGCGGTCGATGTCTTGAGCAGATTCTCTGCTAAAGTTCTCAATCTAGGGTCTCTCATGCCATCCCTCTTTCCGGAAGAAATCGTAGAGTTGTTTCGCTTTATGCGGCTGGAAGGGACCTTCGCGCCGCTCGACCATCGCCGTGAGCTGCTCGAGCTCGTTCTCCAGAATGCGCTTGAGGTCCTCGGAATAGCCCATCTTCTGCACGTGACGCTCGAACTCTCCACGGTCAAGGACCTTGTAGGAGAAATCCGGGAACACCTTGACATCGAGGTCATAGTCGATGTACTTGAGGGCCTCCTCGTCCACGACGTAGGGAGAGGCGAGGTTGCAGTAATAATAGACGCCCTTGCGGCGAAGCATCGCGATGACGTTGAACCAGCGCTCCTTGAAGAACCAATCGACCGAGGGCTCCCGGGTGTACCAATAACGTCCGTCGCTCTCGATGACCTTGGTCCGGTGGTTGGCGAGCACCACGCCGCCATCGAAGCAATCGACGACCCGCGCATGCGTCCAGATCCGATGCAGGCTGCCGTCATGCTTGTAGCTGTGGATGACCTGTTTGTCTCCGATGTCCATGCGCGACCCCCTTTCGCACCCATTATAGCATGCCGCGGTGGTTTTTCCATCACTCGTCAAGATAGTTCGGTCCTTTCAGCGTGGGCGGTTCCTGCCGGTAAAGACCCTTGAAGCCCTGCTGACGGACGACCTCGTGGGCCACGATCGCGACGCTGCACGCGAGATTGAGCGTCCGGACGCCATCCGTCGTGGGAATGCGGATCAGCCGTTTCCGGTTCGCCCGGAGCAGCGACTTGGGCAGGCCGCGCTGTTCGTTGCCGAAAAACACGAAGACCTCCCCGGGTACGTCGAAATCGTGCACATCCGGCGGACGCTCGCCGTAGCGGCTCGTGTAGAAGCAAGCTCCTTCATTCTCGTCGAAGAAAGCATCCAGGCTGTCCCACACGCGATAATCGAGGTTGTCAAGATAATCGAGCGCGCTCCGCTTGAGGCGGCTTTCGTCCAAGGAGAACCCCAGAGGCCTGATGAGATGCAGCCGCATGCCGAACGCCACGCAGGTCCGCATGATGTTGCCCGTGTTCTGCGGGATGTCGGGTTTGAAGAGTACGATGTGGTTCATGCATCCTCACCGTCCTTGGCAAGCAGACGACGCAGGGTCACTTCAAACCAGTCCACGTGCGCGTGCCGGTAATGGACCGTTTCAATCCGGTCCCGATGCCGCCGTCGATTCCAAAGCAGCGCGGAGGCGTTGCGCTTGAGCACCAAGCCGCCGCGCCAGGCGAAGGCATAAGCGCCGAAACGTCTCGAGAGGGCGCGGTTCGAGGCGTCGAGAATCTCCGGCAGATAAAGCTGCGCCTGTGCGTCGCTGTGAAAGGCTTCACGGTCGATAGGCTCGATGTCGGCGTTCTTCGGGCAGACATCCTGGCACACGTCGCAGCCGAAGACATAGGTATCGAAGAGTCGCAGCTGAGCTTCGGTGAGCGGCTCTTTCGTCTGGGTCAGATAGGACACGCAGCGCCTTTCGTCGTAGCCGCCTACGCTCAGGGCACCGCCTGGACACGCCTCGATGCAGGCGCGACAATCCCCGCAGCTGTCCGTTTCATATCCATCCAGGCGGATGTCCTTGTCGGTGGTCAGCGTGGCGAGGAACACCCGCGTACCATAGCGGGGGTGGATCAAAAGCTTGTTGTGGCCGATGTACCCCATACCGGAAAGCGCGGCGGCGAGCCGCTCGTCGATAGGATTCACATCGACCGCACCCTTCGCTTGATGCCCTTCGGCTTTGAACAGATCCTCGAGTGCTTGTAATTTCTTCTTGAAGACATGGTGGTAGTCGGTGCCGTGGGCGTAGCGCGCCACAAGACCGTACGCATCGCCTTTGAGGACCGGCTGTCCATCAGGATGCGAAAGCGCTAGGACAAGAATCGTCCGATAGCCTTCAAGAAAAGAGAAATCCCTTTTACCTTCTGCTTTCGCGGCCCGCACATAGCTTTCCACGGATACGCTTGCGGCGTCATCCACCACATCGAAGATGCGTTTATCTAGCATGAACGGGCTCCTTTCCTTAAAGAACGGCCTTCGGCCGTTCATTCCTTCAGATGGCGTCGGCGGATGCGCTCGATGAACGCATCGTCATAGCGCCCCTCACGCAGCATTTCGATCTCTTCTTTGTAAGGGGGGAACTCACGTTTCTTCGCCGTCTCGTCACGAGTGACGTAGGGGGTTTCAAGAATTTTCGGGATGTGTGCATAACGGGGATCGTGCACCAGCTCGCGGATGCGTTCAAACCCGATGTAGCCCTTGCCCAGGTTTGCGTGGCGGTCCTTGTTCGCGCCGCGTTCGTTCTTTGAATCGTTGAGATGGAAGACGGTCAGCTTCTCGAGCCCGATGACGGCGTCGAACGTCTCCATGACTCCTTCGAAATCGTCCCGGACATCGTATCCCGCATCGTGCGTGTGGCAGGTATCGAAGCAGACGCTGAAGCGGTCCCTCGCCTCGACGCCTTCCAACATGCGGCGGAGCTCCTCGAAGCTCCTGCCGAGTTCCGTGCCTTTTCCGCTCATCGTCTCGAGCGCGATCCGGACCTGCATGCCGGGCGTCTTTTCCACCACGCGGTTCAAACTGTCAATGACGTAGGCGATGCCTTCCTCGACGCCCTGCTTGACATGCGAGCCGGGATGGAGCACGATGTCCGAAGCGCCGATCGCCTCCGCGCGACGGACTTCTTCCGAGAGAAACGAAACCGCGAAATCCCGCTTATTCGGGTCGGGATTGGCGAGGTTGATGATGTAGGGCGCATGCACGACGACGTCAGCAGGGTCGATGCCGACTTCCCGCATGCGGCGTTTCGCGTCTTCGATGCGCATCTCTTCAATCGGACGACGGCGGGTGTTCTGCGGGGCTCCGGTATAGACCATGAAAGTGCTCGCGCCGTAGGAGAGGGCCTCCTCGACGCTTCCTAGCAGCATCTCCCTGCCGTTCATCGATACGTGGGAACCGAGTTTGATCATGATTGTCCCTTCTTTCTTCTAGCGTGGTGTTTCTTCTTGTATCCGGGCTTGATCTTCTCTTGCTTCGAGGGGCGGCGTTTATCCTGCTTCTCCGGTTTTTGCTTGCTTTGTATGAATTCCCCGTCCTTGATGTCGCAGAATTCGAGCGTGACGCCTTCCTGCTTGAGGAAGTCGAAAGCTTCCGAGTCGTGCTCGTCATAAAGAGTGATCGCTTCGCCGGAAGCCCCCATGCGGCCCGTGCGGCCGACGCGGTGGATGTAGAAGTTGGGGTCTTTGGGGAAGGCGAGATTCACCACATGCGAGACGCCATCGATGTCGATGCCGCGGGCGGCCATGTCGCTCGCGGCGATGTATTGGACGTTGAGTTTCTCGATTTCGCGGATGGCCTGCTTACGTTCGCGGACCGTCAAGTTGCCGTGGAGCTTGGTCACATCCAGATCCAGCGCACGCAGGTGGGAGGCGAGGGCGTCGACCTCCTCAATGGTGTTGGCGAAGACGAGCGCCAGGTAGGGGTTGATCGCGCCGATGATCCGATCCAGCGTCTCGAGGCGTTTATCCTGCGGACTCTTGATGAAACGGTGGCGGATGTTCAGTTTCGAGAGGCGGTCTTTGGAGAGAATCACCTCCAGCGGCTGGTACATGCTTTTCTTGACGAACTGCCTTAGATGCTCCGGCAGCGTCGCGCTGAAGACGAGCAGCTGGGCGCGCTTGTCGATGACGTTCGCGAGGGTCTCGAGCTCTTTGAGGAAGCCGAACTCGAGCGTCATGTCGGCCTCGTCGATGACGAAGGTCCGGGCCCGGTAGAGCTTGAGCGCATTCTCCTTCACAGCCAGGTCGACGAGTTTGCCCGGTGTGCCGATGACCACCTGCGGCTGGCTCTTCTTCAGCCGCTCAAGTTCGCGTTCACGGTCTCTTCCACCTGTGTAGAGGCGGATATCGATCGGTGCCGTGGTGTAGGAAGCCAGCTCGCTCGCGAAGCGGTGCAGCTGGTCAGCCAGCTCGCGGGTGGGGCTGACGATGACGCTTTGCACTTCCTGCTCATCTTCATCGAGACGGTCGAATACCGGCAGCAAAAACGCGTGGGTCTTGCCGCTGCCGGTCTCGCTGACACCTAGGATATCGCGTCCCTTGAGCGCGGCAGGAAGCGTCTTCTTCTGGATTTCCGTAAACGATTGAAAATTCATGCCTTCTAATGCATTATAGAGGTAGGGTTTGGAAAGTTTCATGCGCATCACCTATTTCATCGGTCGCTTGATATTCTATTATAATATATACAGCGCCGCATTTCTACCGAAAAACGGCGCGAAAGGAGCCCATCATGCACGTGCATCCGCTCACGCCGCGCGGGTACTGCCACGGTGTCGTCAGCGCCCTCGGCGCGATGCGCCGGCTCGCAAGGGATTCTTCCTACCCGCGTCCGATCCACATTCTCGGACTCGTCGTCCACAACCGCAAAATCGTCCAGGACCTCGAAGACCTCGGCTTCATCGTCCACGACGACACCCGCAAAAAACGAATAGAGCTGCTCGATGAGATCGACGGGGGCACCGTCGTCTTCACCGCGCACGGCGTCCCTGAAGAAGTCTACGGCAAGGCCTGCCGCAAGGGGCTCTCCATTGTCGATACGACCTGCGAGGACGTCAAACGTTCGCAGATGGCCATCAAGAACGCCCTCGCCGAGGGCAAAGCCGTCGCCTTCATCGGCAAGGCGGGGCATCCAGAGAGCGAGACGGCGCGCTCCTTCGGTGCGGATGTGCACCTCGTCGAAACCGTCGAGGACGCACGGGCGCTCGAGATAAGCAAGCCGCTCGCCCTTACCAACCAGACCACGATGAGCTTCTACGACGTCTATTCGATCGCCGAAGCCGTCCGCAGCCGCTACCCCGATGTCGACATTCTCGATGAGATCTGCGACGCCACCCGGGCGAGACAGGAAGCCGTCAAGAACCAACCCGACGTCGACCTCTGCCTCGTCGTCGGCGACCCGCGCTCGAACAACACGCGAAAACTTGCTGAAACCGCTGAACGTCACGGCGTGCCCGCACGACGGATCGGCAGCGTCGAAGACATCGATATCGACTGGCTCAAAGGCGTCGAACACATCAGCGTGACGAGCGGCGCCTCCACACCGACGCCCCTCACGAAGGAAGTCATCCGTTTCCTCGAAGCGTTCGACCCCGACGATCCCGCGACTCATGAGACAAAGAGCCACAAAAAGCTTGAAAACCTGTTCCAATGAAAAGGCCATCCGCTCGGATGGCCTTTGTTTTGCCCATGGTCCAATCACTCAGCATCGAGCGATTCGGCGTCCGTCTCGAACGTCTCCTCGTCGCGGACGTAGCGGAAGCGCACCTCGCTTCCCTCGCGCGTATCGAACAAGAGGGAGAAAAGCGCCGCCTCGTTGTCGACGTCGATGAAACCCGCCAAGCCTTCACGCTTAAACCCGGTGATCACATCACCGCTTTCAAGCCCGAGACGGTCGGCGGTCGTGTTCGCCTCGACGGATTCAACGTGCACGCCCGAGAGCAGTCCCGTGTTGCTGGTTGCGACATGGCCATAGTCGAAACCCGCCTCGCCGTGTATGACCTCGCCGTAAGCGGCCAAATCTTCAAGCACACGCTTTGTAGTCGAGGCGGGGACGCTGAAGAACATGCCTTCCGCACGCCAGTCCTCCTCGTTTCGCTCGAAGGTCAGATAATAGGTGTTGACACCGAGAATGTCGCCGTCTGAATCGATCAGCGGGCCGCCGCTGTTGCCGGGGTTGATGGAGGCGTCGTGCTGGACGATGGGGACCTCCCGGCCGTCAAAATTGTGCGTGTGGTCGGTGCGGGAGATGATGCCGCGGGTGATCGTCCCGAAATAGTTGTAGCCGAGGGGGCTGCCGATCGCGTAGGCGAGTTCGCCGACTTCGACGGTATGGCTGTCGCGGAAGTCGAGCGGCTCGATGTCGTGATCGGTCTCGAAGGTCAGAAGCGCGAGGTCGGTCTCGGCATCGACACCTTCAAGGGTGATGTCCCCATCATCCATCGTGTAGGGATTGCCGTTGATCTGATAGATGATCGAAAGCGAATCCGCTCCCTCGACGACGTGCTCGTTGGTGAACAGCGAATAGGTATCTCCATCACGGTCGATAATGGCGCCGCTGCCGCTCGAGGTGCCATTGCCGGTCTCGACCTCGATGAAGACCACCGCTTCTTTTGCCTCGGCGAGCATGGCGGTGTCGTCACCCGCCGCGACATCCCCTTCGGGGGAATCCAACCAGCGCGCATGCAGCGTGAGGTCCTCGGCGGGCATCCTGTCGCGGGCGAAAAGGTTCGTGAAAGTATCATCGGTATACCAGGCAAGGAACTGCTCCTCATCTTCAGAAGTGGGGATTGGAAGGTCCAGCAACTCGTCGAACTCCACATCGACGGGGTCGATGGATTCTGCGGTGTAGGTTTCAAAACTAATCGTATAGGTGTTCGGTTCATACTGGGCCTGGATTTCCCGGTCGCCCTCGATGTTTTCGGTGGAATCGCTCCATTCGATGAACGTCATGCCTTCAACGCTGGGTGGTTCCGGTTTGTCGAGGGACTGCCCGTCTTCTGCGAAAGCCATGTCGAAGAGTCTTCCCTCGTGGTCGGTGAAGCGGATCGTATGGGGCGCGTAAGGCAGGGAGAGCGTCTCCTGGTCGCCATCGGAGAAATGAAGAAGCAGTTCGTCGTCGACGATGTCGATGTCCTCGACGGAACGTTCCAGCTCGATTTCGAGCTCGGAGAGGCTCATCAACGTCTCCCATTCCGTGTCTTCATAACGCCATTCGATTCGCTCCTCGACACCCCGGAGCTCGACCTCGCGACCATCGTCGCCGCGCAGGGCCTCCTTCGAGATCAACTTCTCCCATCCCTCGGAATCTTGTCGCCATTCGATATTGCCTGCCTCCCTGCGGAGCTCGACATCCTTGCCATCCGCACCTTCAAGCGTTTCAAGCGCTTTTAGTTCACGCCACTCCGGTTCTCCTTCGTAGCGCCAGAGGATATGCGTCTCGTCCGTCGAAAGCTCGATGTCTCGGCCGCTCTCGCCTTGAACCGCGCCGACCTCGATTTCTTCATCGCTCGTCAAGATCAGATGCAGAATGCCGTCCTCGTCAATCCGGGCATCCGCGATCTCTTCCACGCGCGAGGCGCCATCGCCGACGTAGATGTCGCAACCGGCGAGGGTGGCGAGTCCGGCAATCAGTATAAAAATCACAAGTAAACGTTTCATCATCATCCCTCCAGGGAAATCCGTCCGGTGAATGTCTTTATTGTATCAAGCCTTCCGTCGAAAACAAGCCGCCATGCACAAAAAACGGCCCTCGGCGGGCCGTTTCATGTTCACTAGGTCAATCCGAGCCTCTGCCGGGCATCTCATCACGCATGCGCTCGCGACGTTCGCGCATCCGTTCGCGAAAGTCCTCGACACGCTCTTTTAAATCTTCGGGAAGCTGCTCTTCAATCTCCTCGGAATCCGGCAGGTCGATGTCCTCATCGTCCATCCGGCCGCGATGATCCTCTAAGCG
>PULR01000065.1 GCA_003551005.1 Mollicutes bacterium | reverse complement strand
TTGTAGACGGCTTTCTGCATCGCGCGCAGCATCATCATGTTGATACCCTTTTCGTTGACGGTGTCCTCGACTTTTTGCAGCAGCTTCTGCAGCTCCTTGTGGGCGATGGTCTTCCGCCCGCGCACCTGCAGTCCGAGCGCGTTGGCCATCGTGAGCAGCTTCTCGAGCTTCTCTTCTTTCGGCTCCTCGTGCACACGGTAGAGGAAAGGAAGCTCCATCCAGTACACATGCTCGGCGACGGTCCGGTTCGCCACCAGCATGAATTCCTCGATGAACCGTTCGCTCTCGCCACGCTCGAGGGAACGGACATCTATCGCCCGGCCGGCATCATCAAGACTGATAACCGGCTCTTCCGTCTCGAAATGGAGGCTGCCCCTCTCGGTTCGCCTCTGACGCAGAAGCTTAGCAAGCGTTCGCATCTCCCGGACCATGTCCATCAGTCCTTCAAGCGACGCTTCCGCCTGCGCATCACCTGAAAGCGCGGCGTTGACCTGCTCGTAGGTGAGCCGTCCGCTCGAGCGGATGACACTCTCATAGATTTCATGATGCTTGACGCGTCCCTCGGCGTCGATCCACATGTCGCAGCTGACGGCGAGACGGTCCACATCGGGCATGAGCGAGCAAAGATTGTTCGAGAGGTCCTCCGGCAGCATCGGAATGACCCGGTCGACGAGATAGATGCTCGTGCCTCGTCGGTAAGCCTCTTCATCCAGCGGGGAGTTCTCCGTCACATAATGCGAGACATCCGCGATGTGCACGCCGAGGAAGAACCCGCCGTCCTCGAGCCGCTTGACTTCGACGGCATCGTCGAAATCCTTGGCGTCCGCCCCGTCGATGGTCACGATGTCGCGTTCCCGCAGATCTTTTCGCCGGGCGGCTTCATCGGCATCCACGCTCTGGTGGCGGGCGGCCTGCTTGAGCGCCTTCTTGGGGAACTCCGGTTCTATGCCAAAAGAGAGGACCTTGCTGGTGACATCGACCCCGGGTTCGTTCACATTGCCGATGCGCCGGGTGACCTTGCACACCATGGTCTACTCCTTGAAGGCATAGTTGATGATTTCCGCCTGGACCTTCTCCTTGTCTTTGGCTCCGTTTCGTTTGTCCTTGGGGACGATGATTTCGTTTTTCAGCTTGCCATCATCCGGCAGAAGAAAATACCGTCCGCCGCGCTGGATGAGGGTCCCCACAAGATGTGTCGTCTCCCGCCTGAGAATGCGGACGACTTCGCCTTCCTTCTTGAAGCCTTTCGGACTGCGCTCGACAGCGACCAGCGCCCGGTCGCCGTTCATGGCGTTGTGAAGTTTATGCGGCGGAATGTAGATGTCGTCCTCGTCTTCCACCTCGCTGAGCAGGAAGGCGAACCCCCTGTCCTTGACATCCAGCGCACCAACGGCATAATCACTGTATTCAAGCAGGGTGTAGCGGTTCCGGTTATCCGGCATGATCCGCGCTTCTTCTTCAAGCGCGTTCACAGCCTTCGCCAGCTCCTTGTATGCATCGCCACCTTCGAACCCGAGCGCGTCATAAAGCCCGCGGATCGAGTAGCGACGGCCTTGTTTCTCTTTAAGGAACTTGAGAATCGTATCTTTCATGGGTGTTACCTCCTAAAATGGAAAAAAAAGAACACTTCGCAGTGTCCTTAAATCATCGCGATGATGGCCAGCGCGATAAACAATACCGAAACCGTCAGCGTAGCCCGGGAGAGGAACAGTTCGAAACCCCGTTCCTTCGAGTGGCTGAACAACTCCGATTTCTCGCCGCTGAACGCATTCGCGGCGTTGTCCTTGGACGACTGTATGACGACGAGCGTAATCAACAACACGGCGACAAGCAACAAGACATAATCAATAGCGGTCATTTTTCACCCTCCTAGTAGGGAAACTGCCAGATACGTCACCATGCTCATCAGGATGATGAGCCCGGGGACGGCGTAGAGCAGCCGATTTTTCACAGGTCGCCGTTTCAGGGCGACCAATACCATTATAGAGTTTACCAGGCTCAAAATCAAGAGCGCCGGCAGATTTTTCGCCTCCTCCCCCTGCAAGAGAGCCACGAAGAAGTCCTCTCTCGGGGCGGCGAGGTCGACGATGGGAATGACGAACAGGTTGAACAAATTGGACCCGAGAATGCTCGCCACAGCGACGCCGGGATTGTTCAAGCGGATCAGGGTGAAAAGCACCGTCAGCTCGGGCAGACTGGTCGCGGCGCCAAGGAAGATCGCACCGACGAAGGACGATTCCACATCGAGGGTCCCTGCAAGCGTATCAACGGTATGGGTGAGAAAATAGCTCGCGACGATTACAAGCATAGAGAACGCGGCGAACCGCAACCAGAGGAACCCGACACCCGAAGGGGAATCCAGCTCCACGGTCTTTTGATAATCCTTGACCCGCGGGAGCGTGTAGAGATACAAAGCAAAAAGCAGGAGGCTGAGCGCACTCACGCGGTAGGTGAAGGGAAGCGTGAAACCTTCAACACGCAAAACACCAATCCAGGGTAAAATCATGGGCAGAAGCACCACCATGTGCATCGCGATGAGAATCCCGGCCTGAGCAAGCCCCTTATCCGTGCGGTTCCACAGCCGCTTGTGGAAGAAGGCGAAATCCACGCCCGCAAGCAGGACGAGATTGAAAAGGTTGCTGCCGAGCAGATTGCCCGCCGCAAGGGAAGGATTGTCGAGCGCCACCGTCGAGGTCAGCGAGGTGATGAGCTCCGGCAGGCTGGTCGTCAAGGCAAGCAGCAACGTACCCAGCAAAGCACCCGAGAGGCGCGTCCGCCGATCGAGGTTATCAATCAGTCGACTGGCGCGTGCCGCTCCATAGATGACAAGCGCCGCCAGCAGCACATAACGGACAACGAGCATGAATCAAGGCACCCTGAAGGCGAAGGGGCCTCCATCCTGACCGAAACGCTTGACTTCGCCATCCTCGAATTCAACGACGAAATTGACATAATAGGTGCCGCTCTGCGGATCACGATTCTCGAAGTGATCGACATCCAGCACAATTTCCCCGACACCATCTTCATCAACGTCAAGCGTGTGGAACTCTCCGCGGTCATAAGCTTCCCAGACGCCACCCAGTGTGCGGGCGAAATAATAGTGGACATCAGCCACGTGGTCGTTGATAATTTCAACTTGAATGGCATGCGACGTGGAGGGTTCCATGTTGCGGTCGGGCTCTAAGACGTAGTTGTCTTCATAGAGTCTCCGCTCTTCGAAAAACGCCGGTGTCTCGACGGCCTGATAGGAAGCCAGTCCGATGAAGATTACACCGATGACGGCGATGGTCAGATATCGATACTGCCGGACAATGGCCACGATCAGAAAGACTAACCATGAAAGCACGGCTATCAGACCGTAAAACGGCAACGGCGCCAGCAAAAGCGTCGCCGTCACAAACAAAGAGAGGACGATGTTGAGGGTCTCGTTTTCGTCCACATCCTTGAAGGCCGTTTTTTCCGGTCGGGTGAAAAGCTTCTTGAAAAAGCCCATCGGGCCACCTCCTCGATGTCGGATCCACTCCGCCGCTCATGCACGGCGGAAAAAGAGATGGCGCGCCTCGTGCGCGCCATCTTCCTTATCTTTGCGACGTTTACACGAGGCCGAGAAGGAAATCAAAGATGAACCACATAATCAGCGCGAACAATGCCAGGATGACAAGTACCACCGGAAAGATGGTGATCATCGCCGCGAGTATCATCGCCGGAAGGTCCTTTTTCTCGAATTGTTCTTCTTTTGAGGCCTCGACTAGGTCCCGGTCTTCTTTCTTGAACCGGTCAGCCCATTTCTTTAGTCTGCTCATAGTGGTGGCAGGCGACGAAGCGTCCTGGCTTCGCCTCTTCCCAGATTGGCACCTCCTGACGGCACTTCTCCGTCGCGAGGGGGCAGCGTGTATGGAAACGGCAGCCGCTGGGTGGGTGCACGTTGCTTGGAATATCGCCCTTGAGGATGATCTTCTCGCCTTTGCGCTGCACGTCCGTCGTCGGGACGGCCGAGAGCAACGCTTTGGTGTAGGGGTGCAGCGGGTCGTTGTAGAGAGCTTCCGCACCGCCGAGTTCGACCATCTCGCCGAGATACATGACACCGATCCGGTCGCTGATGTGCTTGACCACGCTCAAATCGTGGGAGATGAAGAGATACGTCAGGTTCTCTTCGTCCTTCAGCCGTTTCAGCAGGTTGAGGATCTGTGATTGAATCGAGACGTCCAGGGCGCTGACGGCTTCGTCGCACACGACGAACTTGGGATCGAGCGCCAGACTCCGGGCGATGCCGATCCGTTGGCGCTGCCCGCCCGAGAATTGGTGCGGGTAGCGGTGGATCATGTAGTCATCAAGGCCGCATTTGTCCATGATGTCAAGAATGTATTCTTCAAGCTCGGGCCCTTTTTTGAACATCTTATGAGCTAGCAGTCCTTCGCCGATGATCTGTCCGACGGTCTGCTTGGGGTCGAGACTGCCATAGGGGTCCTGGAAGATAATCTGCATATCGGTGCGCAGGGGACGAAGGTTACGGTTGGACATGCGCGTGATGTCGTGACCGTCAAAGAGAATCTGCCCGCCGGTGGGTTTCTCGAGGCGGATAATCGTCCGGCCGAGCGTGGTCTTGCCGCAACCGGATTCGCCGACAAGGCCGAAGGTCTCGCCTTCATAAATCTTGAACGAGACACCGTCGTTCGCCTTGACGGTATCGCCCATGCCCCCGATCAATGTCTGGGATTTGACAGGGAAGTATTTCTTGAGATCGCGTAGTTCGACGACAACGTTGCGTTCGGTATTACTCGCCACTGCTACGCACCCCCTTCTCGGGATAGAAGCATCTGATGGATTGTTCGTTGCTGAGGCTGTCGAGTGTCGGTTCTTTCTGGAAGCACTTCGCGGTAGCATAGGAACAACGCGGGGCGAACTTGCAGCCCCTCGGAAGGTTCAAGGGATGGGGGACGTTGCCGGGGATGACTTCAAGTTCCTGGTCCTTCATATGAAGTGACGGGATGGACTTGAGCAAGCCTTCGGTATACGGATGCGAATAGGTCGACTCGGGGTTGAAAATCATGTTAGCCGGCGCGCGTTCGACAACCTGCCCCGCATACATGACGACGACTTCGTCGGCCATCTCGTTGATGACGCCGAGGTCGTGAGTGATGAAGAGGATGCTCATCCCGTAGCGGTTCTTCAAGTCGTTCATGAGGTCGAGAATCTGCGCCTGGATGGTGACATCCAGCGCCGTGGTCGGTTCATCGGCGATGAGCAGCTTGGGATCGCAGGCGAGCGCCATGGCGATCATCACACGCTGACGCATGCCGCCGGAAAGCTGGAACGGATAATTCTCGACAACCTGCTTGGGTCTCGGGATGCCGACTTGATCCAGCAACTCGATGGAGCGTTTTTTCGCCTGCGACTTCGACATGCCCTTATGCAGCCTGAGCACCTCGCCGATCTGCCGTTTGACCTTGAAGACCGGGTTCAGGCTAGTCAGGGGCTCCTGGAAGATCATCGAGATGTCGTTACCCCGCAGCTTGCGCATCTGACGCTCGCTGAGCTCGGTAATCTCCTTGCCGTCGAAACGGATGCTGCCGCCGGCGATGTAGCCGGGACGGTCGACGATGCGCATCACACCCATCGAGGAGACGCTCTTGCCGCTGCCGCTTTCTCCGACGATACCGAGAGTCTTGCCCTTGTCGACGGAGAACGACGCGCCGTTCACGGCCTTTATATCACCCCGTTTACTGGGGAAATAGACGTGCAGGTCCTTGACTTCCAATAGTTTTTCCATCATGTGCACCTACCTTCTCACGTTTCTCGGGTCGACTGCGTCCCGGAGTCCATCGCCGATGAAGTTGATGCTCAGCACCGTAGCGAGGATGAAAAGTCCCGGGAAGAACCAGAGCCAAGGCTGGTTCTGAATGACCGAGGAATCTCGGGTGCCCTGTCTGAGGAGAAGCCCCCAGGAGTTTCCGGGTTCCTGCACCCCGAAACCGAGGAAGGACAAGCCGGATTCGACCAGGATGTTCGCCGCGAACTGCAGGGTCGCGGAGACGATGATCAAGCTGATGACGTTGGGGATGATGTGCTTGGCGATAATCTGGAAGTTCTTGACGCCCATCGCCCGGGCGGCGAGAATGAACTCCTGCTCCCGCAGCGAGAGAATCTGTCCCCGCAACAGACGCGCAAGACCGGTCCAGCCGATCACACCGAGGATGACCATGATCAGGAAGATGCGTTCATCCTCGTCCAGATCGGCTCCAATGGCCGCCGATAGCGTGATGACAAGCGGCAGGAACGGGAACGCACGGACAATCTCCGTGAAACGTTGAAGGATGTTGTCGATGATGCCGTGGAAATACCCGGAGACAGAGCCGATGATGGTCCCGATGATGACGGAGATGAAGGTCGCGACAGCGCCGACATATAGCGAGACGAAACCGCCGTCGGCAACTCTCAAGAAGACATCACGACCATGGTTGTCAGTTCCGAATAGGTAATGCCCTTCCCGCCAGAAAAACAACGAGGGGCCGACACGCCGGTTGGCCATGTCGGTCTCGATTTCCGGGAGGAAAACTGGCAGTAACAAAGAGAAGAGAATGATGAACAGGAACATGCCCGCGCCGATCATGGTGATCTTGCGTGCCTTGAAGTTGTTCCACACCATCCGCGCGGGGCTGATGACGACGTCTTCACGCTCAAGACGCTCTAGTTCCTTTTCACGTGCTTCATCGAGACGTCTTTGCTCTTCCGCACTTAGTTCTTTACCTTGTAGGTCTTCTATCTGGTCTTCAGCAACATAATGCTGTTCTTTACGATTTTTCTTATCTGCCATTAGCGAGCCCCCCTTAGTTGAGCTTGACTCTCGGGTCTACAAGTGCGTAGCCGAGATCCATGATCAGATTTGCAACCAACGCGAGCACGGCGTAGAACATGTTCATCGCCAGCACGACTGAGAAATCGCGTCGTTGCAGACTTTCAATGAGAATCTCACCGATGCCCGGCCAGGCGAAGATTCGTTCAATCAACACCGAGCCGCTGAACAGCGTGGGAATCTGGAAGGCAAGCAGCGTAATGACTGGAATCAATGCATTTCGGAAAGCGTGTGAATAGATGACCACTTTTTCCGAAAGACCCTTCGACCGAGCGGTCCGGATGTAATCCGAACGGATGACATCCAGCATGGAACTACGTACGTAACGGACCGTACCGGCCAAAGAGGAGATAATTAGAACGCTTGCGGGAAGCACCATGTGATGCATTGTGTCGACAAATGTCTCCCATGGGCCCATCGTGCCCAAGTAGTCCGAGGTCATGCCGCTAAGCGGCGTCCACCCCAGCTGCATGGAGAAGATGTAGAGCAGAATGATACCGAAGAAGAAATTCGGCATGGAAAGACCGAGCAAAGAGAACACCTGCCAGAAATTGTCGAACAAGGAGTACTGTTTGACGGCCGATACAATCCCGACTGGTATGGAAATCAGGAAGGAGGCCACGATCACCACCGTATTCAGATAGACAGAGTTCATGATGTAGTAGCCGACCAGATCGGCGACTGGCTCATTGTAGTGCTCGGAATCACCGAGGTCTCCTTGCAGCACGTTGCCGAACCAGAAAAGATACTGGACCGGTAGCGGCTCATCGAGCCGGTATCGATCCCGGAAGGCCTGACGCTCACGATCACAGCGCTCCTGGCTCATCTCGGGAGGACAGTCCACCATGAAACGCTCCGGTGAGACGGGCATCAATCTCAGCATCGTGAAAATCACGATGGAGATGATGATGACCACCGGTATCAGATGGATCAGTCTTCGGATGGTGTACTTGAGCATATGGGATTCTCCTTTCATAAAGTGAGAGAGTAGTTATGTTGGTCTATAACTACTCTCTCAACAATCATAACTACAGGTTATAATGGATTCGGATGTTATTAATCAGCAAACCGGAAATCCACAATAGCATGCTGCCAGTCCCAGAAACCTGTCAGCTCAAAGTTCTCGAGATCGTTGACAGCAAACTGGTAGTACTGGTTGGAATACAGCGGCAGCACCGGCAGCAACCGATTCAGCCGGAGCATGAGTGCCTCCCAGTACTCGAGGAACTGTTCGTCTTCAGCAGCAGGCAGGTTGCGCATGGCTTCCGTCAGTTCGTCGACCGTCATGCCGTCATCCACGGTCGGATCCCAGGAGAAACCGTGTCCGACCTGTTCGCTGAAGTCCGCCATCGGCTCATCGGCTTTATCCGCGAACTGGTTGGTGTTCCGAGTCGTGCCGAGGCCGTCGGAATGATACGTATAGTAGGGATCATAAAGCGGCGTGTAGCCGGTCGCGAGGTTGAACATGTGGTAGTCGCGGTCCTCTTCTTCCAGCTCGTAGGCAAAGTAGTAGTTGTC
>PULR01000006.1 GCA_003551005.1 Mollicutes bacterium | reverse complement strand
CCGGCGCCTTTCGACTGCGTATTTTCTGTTCCCATGGACCGCGGCCGTAGGCGGTTGGAATGAACCGGAACGTTTTGCTTCAAATCCAGGGGCGAGAGTTTCGGTTATACAGGCCGCATGGTTGGTCCGCAAGGGTCGTGGATGTAAGGATTCCATCATACGTATGCCGAGTGAAGTTAGGAAAATTCTCTTTTCAAAAACGTGCCGGGACTGTACTTATAAGGATGTATGTGGTAGTATATATTGATGGAAAAGATGGAAAAAATATTAAAGATAAAGAAGAAAAGAGGAAGTAGAAAGTATGCCAGAAGCTAAAGTTTACGATTTCGATCTCGATGGACGAAACATCCGCGTCGAAATCGGCGAAATGGCCAAGCAAGCAACAGCATCGGCGCTTATCCGCTTCGAGGACACCGCGGTTCTGAGCGTCATGCAGGCTTCTGATGAGCCCACGGATCTCCCGTTTTTCCCGTTGCTGGTGAACTATACCGAGAAACTCTATGCGGCGGGCAAGATCCCTGGTGGGTTTTTCAAGCGCGAAGGGAAGCCTTCAGAGGTCGAGACTCTGTATTCAAGGATGATTGACCGCCCCATCCGCCCGCTGTTCCCCGATGGGTTCAGAAAAGAAGTCCAGATCATCAACACCGTCATGAGCGGGAACACCGATCATTCACCGCCGGTGGCAGCGATGCTGGGCAGCAGCATCACCCTCGGTCTTTCGGACCTGCCCTTCGAGGGCCCCATTGCGGGTGTCGTCGTCGGTCGCCTCAACGGCGAGTTCATTCTCAATCCGACCGAGGAGCAGCTCGAGGAATCGGATATCGACCTGACGGTCGCCGGCACCAAGGACGCCATCAACATGGTCGAGGCCGGCGCGAAGCAGGTCCCCGAAGAGACGATGCTCGATGCGATGCTTTTCGGGCACGAATGGATTCAGAAGCTTTGCGAATTCCAGGAGAAGATCATCGCCGAACTCGGCGAGGAGAAACAGGAATTCATACCCGACGCCCTTGATGAGGACGCCAAAAAACTCGTCGACGACTCCTTCCGCGACCGCATCCTGGACGCGGTGCGCGCCCTTGACCGAGAATATCGCAAAGAGCAGATCAACGCCATCAAGGAGAAAGTCACCGAGACCCTCGAGACAGCGTTCGCATCCGAAGAGGACGAGGTGGTCAAAGGCAAGGTTGATGATGCGAAGCAGCACATCGACGATATCGTCAAGGACGAAGTACGGCGCTTGATTGTCGAAGAAGAGAAACGTCCGGACGGTCGCAAGCTCGATGAGCTGCGCGAGCTCGACAGCCAGGTTGATGTCTTCAAGCGCACGCACGGCAGCGCCCTTTTCACCCGCGGCGAGACACAGGCGGTTTCGATCACCACGCTCGGCGCGCTCGGTGAATACCAGATACTCGACGGCCTCGGCGAAGAGGACCACAAGCGTTTCATGCTACATTACAATTTTCCGCCTTACAGCGTCGGCGAGGTCGGTCGCTACGGCCCGCCCAAGCGACGGGAGATCGGCCACGGCGCACTGGGTGAACGCGCGCTGCTGCAGGTCATGCCCGACGAGGAGGACTTCCCCTATACGGTCCGCATCGTCTCGGAAATCCTCGAAAGCAACGGCTCGACCTCACAGGCCAGCATCTGCGCAGGCTGCATGAGCCTGATGGCGGCCGGGGTTCCCATCGCGGCACCGGTAGCCGGCATCGCCATGGGTCTCGTCAAGGAAGACGACACCACTCGCGTCCTCACCGACATCCAGGGCCTGGAAGACCATCTCGGCGACATGGACTTCAAGGTCGCCGGCTCGCGTGAAGGCATCACCGCCCTGCAGATGGACATCAAAATCGGGGGGCTCTCCCGCGACATACTCAAGCAGGCGCTCATGCAAGGACGCGACGCTAGGCACAAAGTCCTGGACAACATGCTCGAAACGATTCCCGAGCCTCGTCCGGAAGTGTCCGAATACGCACCGAAGGTCAAGGTGATGGTCATCGACCCCGATAAGATCCGCGACGTCATCGGTCCGGGCGGCAAGATCATTTCCGACATCATCGAGCGCAATGACAACGTGAAGATCGACATCGAGCAGGACGGCCGCATCACGCTCATGCACACCGAAATTCCGCCTATCGATGCGGCGCTCAAAGAAATCGAGGACCTCGTCCGCGTCGCGCAGGTCGGAGAAGTCTACAACGGCAAGGTGACCCGCGTCGAGAAATTCGGCGCCTTCGTGGAACTCTGGCCCGGCACCGAAGGTCTGTGTCATATATCCAAGCTCGCGCACGAACGTGTGCGCAGCGTCGAGGACGTCGTCAAGAAGGGTGATGAGATCAAGGTCAAGGTCATCGGCATCGACGACCGCGGCCGCATCGACCTCTCCCGCAAAGCGACGCTTCCCAAGCCTAAAGATCAGTCCGGACCGCCGCCCGGGAAGGGCGGGCCGAAAAATAAGAAGCCGGACGACAACCGCAAAGGCGGCGGAGCGAAAGGCAAGCCGTCCCGCGATAACAAGAAGCACCAGGGCAAGAAAGACTCCAGCAAACAACACTGATCTGTCAATTTTCACATCGCGCACCGGGCGACCGAGCGTTTGAGAGAACGTTAGGAAAGTCCATGCTAGCACAGGCTGAGACGCCTGTAGTGTTCGTGATGGCGGAAACCATAACGCCATGCACCCCCGCGAGGGGGTGACGGCCGGGAAATCACCCTTCGCGGGTGTGAGTACCTGTAAAAGTGCCACAGAGACGAGCCCGGGGGGAAACCCCCGGGGTGGAACGGGTAAACCCCACGAGCTAGAAACCCAAAAGATGGTAGGGGCGCTCCTCGACGGGAAATCAACCGAAGAGGAGGCGCGTGAAGACGCGCAGATAAATGGTCGCCGCCCGGAAGGGTACAGAACATGGCTTACAGGTGCGCGATGTGAAAAAGGCGCCGGGGACAAACCCCGGCGCCTTTTATAACTTGGAAATCTCTGTTTTGGATGCTTATCCGCCAGTGTATTGGAAATGGACGACGATGTCCTCATCAAGGCAGCGGAATGTGAACGCATTGGTGAGGAACAGCTGTACGTGCGTCTCGTCATGGCTTTCGTAGCCGACAGCGTAGTCCTGGCCGATCGTGAGTTCGAGATCCTCGTGGTCCTCGGGAACCAGAACTGCACCCTTGAGGGGGCGTGCACGGACGATGGGCGCGCCCGTCATCTCTTCGACGACGCGTCTGAGGATGCCGCTATGGTAGCCCTGATGGAGGGCGCCGTAGACATCGTCGCCGACAATCAGCTTATAGGGCCCTTCGGCGTAGGCATCGCGTAAAGTGGCGAGGCCTTCCCCGATGGTGCGGACAATGGTGTCGGCGTTCGCATCCAGTTTCAATGTGGTGCCGGCGACTTGGGTCAGCCCCTGGACGCCGGCTTCTTTCCTTCCGTTGAGCACGACGTCATCCTCGAAACGGGCGATGGCCTCTGCGGCGTCCTCGAGCTTATCAAGTTCGACGTCGCGTTCACCGTGAAGGATATTGTCGAGCTCCCAGCGGGAAAGCTTGAAGACGACCCGGGATTCAATCAAGGGCTTCGCACCGTAGGTTCCGGCACCGACTTCGCCTTCCGGGGCATCCTTGAAAACTTCCAGCCGGCCGGTGGGGACAACCGTCTTTTCAGGGCCGTGAGGGCCGTCGACAAAGAGTGCTTTTCGCGCGCTGAGCTGGGACTTGATGACTTCGACGGCACGGTCGTCGATCTCTTCCCAGGCTTCTGCGGGTATGGGCGCGAGGTTGCGTTTTAATAGATCCATCCTGTTCACTCCTTCATCCTTTCATTTTCCCGATGCCGAGAGACTTGCCGCGGGACGGAGTCTCCCCTTCATCTTCGTCTTCATCGTGATGGCCGGTGATCGGCCCTTCGGTGAATAGGTTGTCACGCAGCTCCGCATCCAGCTCGGGCAGCTTTCTACGAAGCCACTCGATACCCATCGCGGCGTGTTCGAGCTCTTCGTCGCGGTTGTGCTTCAAGATGGCGTAAAGGTCTTCGTCATCCGTTGCGCTCATTCTCTGGTTGTACCAGTCGACCGCCTCGAATTCCTCCATGATGCTCTTGATGATGCGCGTGATGTCCTGAGTGTCCTTGTCGAGGAACTCAATCGGTTCATGGTATTGTGTGGCCATGCAATCCCTCCTAAGTAAGCTTCTAAGTTAATCATAGCACCACCCGGTGTATTGTGCAATCCCGACGCCTGAGGAATAGGGAAAAGACAGCTTTAATAGACGCTCCGAATGTGATAGAATATGTTTGCGCCAGACGGCCAGGGCCGTTGGTGAATGCGCCGTGGAGGCGTTTCTTTTTTAAGCCGAGGAAAGGACGATGCCGCGTGAGCGACTTCAATAACATGCGAAACAGACAGGCATACATCCGGAACTTCTCGATCATCGCACACATCGACCACGGGAAGAGTACGCTCGCGGACCGCATCCTCGAGAAGACCCGTTCGATCACCTCGCGTGAAATGCGAGAGCAGCTGCTCGATTCAATGGACCTTGAACGTGAACGAGGCATCACCATCAAACTCAACGCCGTGCAGCTCGAACATCGCCACAAGGATGGCGAAGCGTATATCTTCCATTTGATCGACACCCCCGGGCACGTGGATTTTACCTACGAAGTCTCCCGAAGTCTGGCCGCCTGTGAAGGCGCCCTTTTGGTTGTGGACGCGGCACAGGGCATCGAGGCGCAGACTTTGGCGAACGTCTATCTCGCGTTAGATAATGACCTGGAGATCATCCCGGTCATCAACAAGATCGACCTTCCAAGCGCGGATGTGGAAAAAGTGAAGGCCGACATCGAGGATGTCCTCGGCATCGATGCCGAGGAAGCCATCCTGACGAGCGCGAAAGAGGGCAAAGGCATCGATGAGGTCCTCGATGCGATCTGCGAGCGCATCCCCGCCCCCGGAGGCAATCCCGAGGATGCTTTGCGGGCGCTGGTCTTTGATTCCATCTACGACCCCTACCGTGGCGTCATTCCTTCGGTCCGTATTGTCGAGGGGACACTCGGCAAAGGGGACTACATTCGGCTGATGGCGAGCGAGAAACGCTACGAAGTCACCGAAGTCGGCGTGACCACGCCCAAGCAGGTTCCGCGGGAACGCCTCGGCCCGGGCGAGGTCGGCTACGTCGTCGCCTCGATCAAATCGGTCGAGAATGTGCAGGTCGGCGACACGATCACGCATGCCGATGCGCCGGCGGCCCATCCCTTGCCGGGCTATCGCCCCCTGACCCCGATGGTGTTCTGCGGCTTGTTCCCGCTTGATTCCAATCGCTACAACGACCTGCGTGAAGCGCTCGATAAGCTGAAGCTCAACGATGCCAGCCTCGTCTACGAGCCCGAAAGCTCGCAAGCGCTCGGCTTTGGTTTCCGTTGCGGGTTTTTAGGCATGCTGCATCTTGAGATTATCCAGGAACGCCTTGAACGCGAGTTCAATATCGACCTTATCGCCACCGCGCCATCGGTGATTTATCGCGTGCATCTTGAACAAGGCGGCGTGAAGGAGGTCGACAACCCTTCCGAGATGCCCTCTCAGGAAAACATCGCAAGCATTGAAGAACCCTACGTCGAAGCGACGCTCATGACGCCCAAGGAATACGTCGGGAACGTGATGGAGCTCGCTCAAGGCAAGCGCGGCCGCTACATGAACATGCAGTATCTGGGCGAGCACCGGGTCGAGCTGACCTACGAGATTCCACTGCTTGAGATTATCTACGATTTCTTTGACCGGTTGAAATCCCAGACGAAAGGATATGCCTCTCTTGATTATGAGTATGCCGGCTATCGGGAGAGCAACCTCGTGAAGATGGACATTCTCATCAACCACGAGCCGGTTGATGCGTTGAGCTTCATCGTTCATCGGGACTTCGCCTATCGTCGCGGGAAAGCCATCACCGAGAAACTCAAGGATCTCATTCCCAGACAAATGTTCGAAGTGCCCGTGCAGGCCTCCATCAACAACCGCGTCATCGCCCGTTCGACAGTTCGGGCTCTGCGCAAGAACGTCCTCTCGAAATGCTATGGCGGAGATGTCACCCGCAAGAAGAAGCTGCTGGAAAGACAGAAGGAAGGCAAGCGACGAATGAAGCATGTCGGCAGCGTCGAAGTGCCTCAGGAAGCATTCCTGAGCGTGCTCTCGCTTGACGATGAGTAGTTTCAAGCATCGCAGAGGTCCTGCATGCGCACATGTGATAGAATCGGGGTGGAGACGATGAATGTCTATGTCCACATACCATTCTGCCGCCGCATCTGCACGTATTGCGACTTCCCCAGGGAGATGGCAAAGGAGCCGAAGCGGCGCCGATACGTCAAGGCTTTGCTGCGGGAGGCGGAGATTCAGCGCACGCGGCTTTCATCGGCACGCACCTTGCATCTCGGAGGCGGCACCCCGAGCGAACTGGGGATGAAGCTGCTTGGCGAACTGCTTGATGAGCTCTCAGGAATGATGCCGTTGCTGGAAGAAATCGCTGTCGAGGTGAATCCCGAGGACATCGACGAATCCTTCTGCAGACAACTCGCCGACACCCCGATCAACCGTGTGAACCTCGGCGTGCAATCCTTCGATGAAGAACAGCTTTGTCGGCTCGGCCGAGGGCATTCCCCCTCGCAGGTGGAGCAAGTATTTGCGCGCCTGAGGCAATCCGGATTCGACAACATCGGTATTGATCTCTTATTCGGCCTCCCCTCTCAGACCCTGGGGGCGTTCAAGCAGGATCTGCAGCGGGCGGTCGCACTCGGGCCCGATCACCTGGCATGCTATCATCTGACGCTTGAGGCCGGGACACGCCTGTATCGCCTTTGGCGTCAAGAAGCGTTGATGGACCTACCAGGCGAAGAAGCGGCCGCCGAGATGTATGAGCTTGCACGGGATTGGCTGCCCGCCGAGGGCTTCGAGCAATACGAAATCAGCAACTTTACACGCAACCGCCCCTCCCTTCACAACCTCGCGGTGTGGCGGGGCGAGGACTATCTTGGCCTTGGTGCGGCGGCGCACAGTCGTCTGAACGGCATCCGCTACGCAAATGTGCGTTCGGTGAAGCGTTACATCGAAGCCGTTGAATCCGGCGGCAACACCTCCTGCGTGGAGTCTGCCGAGGCCGCGAAGGACGATCTCCTGCTCGGACTCCGCTTACGTGAAGGCGTCGACATGGAAACTTTCAAAGCCCGCCACGGCACTGAGCTGTTCAGCTTCAGCCCGCGTCTGAAAGAGGCGCTGGCTGCTGGTCTGCTTGAGGTCAGAGACAATCGCGTGCGCCTCAGCGAGCGGGGGCAGCTGCTCGGGAATGAAGTCTTCGCTCGTGTGTAGGGAGGGTCCACGATGCGACAGCTACTCAAAGAGTATGAGTACGAACTAAAAGCTTCGCACCGCCTGAGTAAGAATACGCTCAAGGCCTACTTGAACGATCTTTCCGATTACGTGGACTATCTCGGCAGAAAAGGACTGAAAGCCCCCGCCGATATTGACGAGCGGACTATCAAGCAGTATCTTCAAACCTTGCGGAAACGCCATACCTCTGCATCGACCGTTTCCCGTAAGCTTTCCGCCATCAAGAGTTTCCATGGATTCCTGCTGGGCGAGCGGCTCGTCAAGATGAACGTTGTTGAGAACATCAAACGCCCCAAGCAGGAGAAGCGGCTTCCAGACGTGCTAACGCTGGCGGAACTCGAGGCCATTCTCGAACACACGGAAGGAGAAGAGCCGCTTGATCAGCGCAACCGGGCCATGGTGGAACTGCTTTATGGAAGCGGCCTGCGGATCAGCGAACTGCTCGAGCTGCGAACAGAAGATTTGCACATCAACCAAGGCGTCATCAACGTCTTCGGCAAGGGTGGCAAGGAACGTATTGTCCCCATTGGCAGCGCCGCCGCGGCGGCACTCAAGAAATACCTTGAGGCCGGCCGGCTCAAACTTTCGAAAACACCGACTCCCTACGTCTTTTTAAACCGCAACGGCAATCGCATCAGCCGGGTGGGATTCTACAAAGTCCTCCGGTCCTTAGCGGAAGCAGCCGGTATCGAGAAGCCGGTCAGTCCCCATACCCTGCGGCATAGCTTCGCCTCGCACCTGCTCGAGGCAGGTGTCGATCTGCGCTATGTACAGGAGATGCTGGGACACGCCGACGTCTCGACAACCGAACTGTATACACACATCAACAAAAAACAGCTCATCGCGGTGTATGACCGATACCATCCGCATGCTAAACAAAGGAGCGAGTGACATGTACGAACGCATCTTCACCATCGTCATCGACAGCGTCGGCATCGGCGCCATGCCGGATGCCCACGAGTATGGCGACGCCGGGACGAACACGCTAGCGAACATCGCCAGGCATGAAGGCGGCATTCAGCTTCCGAACCTCGAGAGTCTGGGCATCGGGAACCTTACCGACATCGAGGGGGTCGCTCCCGTGGAGCGTGCCAGGGGACGCTATGCACGCATGAAGGAGATCAGCGCCGGCAAGGACACCATGACGGGCCATTGGGAGCTCATGGGGCTCAAGGTCACCGAACCTTTCCGCACGTTCACCGAGACCGGCTTTCCCGATGAACTGATCGAAACGCTCGAACGGCGCACCGGCCGCAACATCGTCGGCAACAAGGCCGCCTCCGGGACCGCCATCCTCGATGAACTGGGTGAACATCAGCTCAAGACCGGGGACCTCATCGTCTACACCAGCGCGGACAGCGTCCTGCAGATCGCGGCTCACGAAGAGAAGATCGGTCTCGACGATCTCTATGAAGCGTGCGAGATCGCCCGCGAGCTGACACGCGCAGAAGCCTACAAGATCGGGCGTGTCATCGCCCGCCCCTTCCTCGGGGAGCGCAAAGGCGAGTTCACAAGGACCGCCAACCGCAAGGACTACGCACTCAAGCCCTACGGCCGCACGACCCTAAATTTTCTTGAGGATGCCGGCTATGATGTCATCGGCTTCGGCAAGATCGAAGACATCTACGACGGCGAGGGCATCACCGAATCCCACAAACAGAAAGACAACGTCGAAGGCATGGAGAACTTCACCGCCTACGCGGACCGTGCCTTCAAGGGCCTGGCCTACTTGAACCTTGTCGACTTCGATGCCAAGTACGGCCATCGACGCGATTCCAAAGGATACAAGGAAGCGCTCGAGACCTTCGATAGCCAGCTACCGGCCCTGATGGACAAGCTCGGCCGGCGGGATCTGCTGATTATCACCGCGGACCACGGCAACGACCCGACGCATGCCGGTACCGACCACACCCGCGAGTACGTGCCGCTTTTGATCTACAGCCCCGCGCTCTCGGGGGGGAGCCTCCCCGAACGGGAGAGTTTCGCGGACCTCGCCGCCACCATCAGCGACAATTTCAACGTCGAGCACCCGCCCTATGGAAAGAGTTTTTTAGACTTTCTCTCCTGATTGAATGTCGGTTCCATCAAAAAGCCTCCGCTCGCTGCGGAGGCTTATTTTATTCGCTTTTGTATCGACGTTTCAGTTCACGAATCTCCTTGCGCTTCCTTGCCTGGAGGCGGCGTTCGGCCTTGGCTTCTTTTCGGCGCTGGGAGGAGGTCTGCTTTTTCAGGAAGGCCCCATATTGTTTATCAATCTCCATCAGGTGCGAATCGAGGGTGCGCTTCAAGTTGTCGAGACGCTTCCGACGGTCCCTGATGCCTTTGTTCAGGGTCGAGAGCCGTTGTTTCCGGGCTTCCTGCTGGTCCCTGCGAAGCCGTTCAAGGCGGGATTTCAACGCCCGGCGCAGCGCTGCGTCATCCACGTGGATGGACTCCTTGGCGGCTTGCTCGGCGCGTGTACGGGCGTCCTCGAGGAAGGCGTTCTCTTCGGCCTCAAGTTTGTCGAGGGTCTCCTGGTGGCGCGCCTTTTCCTTCTCGAGCGCCTGCTCGTGTTCTGCCTTCAGCTCTTCACGGTGTTTCTGGTAGGCATCGCGCGTGTCGTCGTCCGTTCCGCCGTGAAGGGTTTCGAGCTTCTTCTCAAGCTCCTTGATGCGGGCTTTGGGCTCGCGGACCTTCTCTTCATAAATCTCACGGGCTTCCTCAAGCGACTCCTCGTAGCGCTTCTTCGCGGTGCTGGAGGCTTCCGATTCGATGTAGGGCGCGAGCGAGTCCTCCTGGGATTCAGCGTTTTGGAACTGCTCGAGCTTCTGCTCGCTGCTTTCGAGCATATCTTCAAAGGTGGAGACGGTGCGTTCCTTGAGCCGCCTGGCGTCTTCGCGGGCTTTCTCCGCCCGCGCTTCGGCCGCCTCGATCTGCTTGCGGTAGCGCTGGACGTATGAATCTTCGCTTTCTTTCCGCTTGACGTCATCGATCCGCGCCTGGTAGTCTTCCTTGATCCGCTGTTTTTGTTCCTCGAGCCGCCGGCGTTCTTTGTCTTCTGTGAAGAGGGCCTGTTTGTAGGCTATGTCTTCGAGTTTCTCATCACGGGCGCGCTTGAGTTCGTGGATGTCGGTCTTGTAGGGTTGACGGTGCGCCTCGAGTTTCTCGCGCGCGTATTCGAGTTCCTTGTTCAAGGCCCGGTCGATGTTCTCGAGCCGCAGTTCGTATTCGTTCTCGGCGAACTCGATCTGCTGCTTGGCGAAGTGGATCTGACTCTCGATGGTCGTGGAGACCATGGCCTCGCTGACATCCTGGCCGATGTTGAGGCGGTCCGTCTGGGCCTTGGTCAGATTCATCTCGTTGTCGTAGAGGGATTGGATCTTCAAAAGCTGCAGTTCGTATTCCTTGTCCGCGAGTTCGATGAGCCCGCGTTGATAGATGATCTCGCTCTGGGCCTCCTCCTCGGCGGCGAGGCGGTCGATGGAGGATTGGCGGTGGGAATCGGTGATGTGCTTGTCGATGTTATAAAGCGCCTGGTGATGGCGGGTGTTGATCTCATGCAGCCGGATGCGATGGCGGATGTCCGCGTCAATACGGCGCTGTTTGAGGTTTTTGAGCCGCAGTTGCCTGACCAGCTCGAGGTGGGCTTCGCGGAGGGATTGCTTCAGCGGGGAGAGCGCCTCGAGAATCTTCACTTCCTCGTTGAGGAAGCCCTCGTGCTGGGTGATGAGCAGTTCGTGGAACGCGCCGATGAACGACACGGTCTGTTTGTTGAAGGTATCGAAGGCCTCGAGTTTATCCTTTAGCAGCTCGATAAAGTCGTCGTTGAAGCGGAGGTCGTCTTCAAGCGCCTTATGGTCCTCTTTTAATTTGAAGAGCTCATGCGAATCGTTGAACTGAATGCTTTCCTTCTCGCGTTCGAGGTGGATTTCATGAAGTTGTTCGAGGTAGTTCTTCTCGACGCGGTAACGCTCTTTCATCAAACGTCTGCGTTTGCGGCCCGATTTCTGTCTGGCCTTTTTCGCGAGTTTCTCCTCAAGCATCGATTCGCTCGAGGTCTGCTTACGTTCGTAGGTCTCGAGGAGGTCCTTGAGCTCCTTGGTGTTTCCCTGACGTTCGGCGTTGAGAATCTGGAGCCGAAGCTCCTTGAGGTCCTTCTGTAGGTTTTCGCGGAGTTCCTGTTCCGCTTCGAGCTTTCTGGCGTGCTTTTGCTTGAGACGCTCGAGATTATCCTGTTCGATGGATTCGATGCGGGCATCGATGGATTGCAGCTGTTCCTCGAATTGTTCCCGGAGCTCCCGCTCACGTGTATCGAGGGCTTCCTTGCGTTCCTGATAGGTGGCGTCGATGCGCGCTTCAAGTGTCTGGTCCTCCTCATACAGCAGCATATGGCTACGACTGTTGAGGAGGTCTTCCAGCTCGGAGCGGAACGGCTCGAAGGTTTCGTTGAAGGTACGGGCGGCGGCATCGAATTGTTTCAGGACCTTCTCGGTACCGGCGGTTTCGAAATGGTGGCGGTTGAAGTGCTTCGTGGCCCGCTCGAGGACTTTCTCGACAAAGACGCGGGGCGCCTCCGTGAACTGCTCCTGGACGGAGTCTGTCTCCTCCAGCGACTCACGGTGTTTTTCAAGCATCGAGAAAAGCGACTCCCGCAGGTTCTCGATGGTATCCGAACGGCTTTTCGAGGTGAAGGCGTTGACGTAATGGCTGCGCATCTCCTCGAGGGCGTCGAATATCCGGTCTTTCGAATCCAGCAGGTAATTGAGCTGTTTGATGGTGGTTTCCTGGTCGACCCGGCTGATTTCCTTTTTCAGCCGGTCGATTTCGTTGTTGAGATGTTGAAGTTTCTCGTCCGTTTTTTCGAGACGTTCCTCGTGCGTCTGTTTGACCTTGCGGTTGGCCTCGATCACCCGTTCGATAAGATTCTGCAGTAGCTTGGACTCCTTCTGCAGGTTCTCATCGACCAAAGAAGCCAGGCTTCTTTTGTTGCTGCGTTTGGCGAGGTCGCGTTTCTTTGCCATGAAGCATGACTCCTTTCTTCTTAGGCTGCGGACGGAGGCGAGGTTTTATTTGTCCGTGGACTTGATCGAGGCGATGGTCTCTTCGATAAACTCTTCAAGCAGCTCGTCCTCGAGGGTGAAGACGGTATCGGGGAGGCTTTCGTCCCGTGCGTCGAGCAAGGTATCCTCACGGGCTTGCGACAGCGTCTCCTCGAGAGTGGCGAAGGCTCCTTCGAGGCGGTCCTGGAGTGCTTTCTCCTTATCCGCGACGGTGCTTTCGAGATGCTCCTTGCGTCCCCGGTCGAGGCGGGCCCGATCCTCGAGTTCGCGTGAGATCTTCTCCAGGCGGGCGTCGAGACGGCTGGAGGTATCGAGAATCTGTCGTTCGAAGGCGTCGGTGCGTTCCTTGAGCCGCTGATTCTCTTCGTCGTTGCGGCGGCTCTTTTCTTCTGCGAGGGCTTCGATGCGCGTCTTTGCTTGATTGTGGAAGCGGTCGTAGGTCTCCTGGTTCTCCTCCAGCCGCCGCTGCAGATGGGTGTCGATGTCTTTTTTCGCGGCCTCCGCGGTTTCCTCCGCGTATTGCAGGATGTTTTTCGAGTCGCCGAGGCGGGTGTCGATCTTGCCGATCTGACGGTCGAAGCGCGCCTCGAGCTGTTTTTTCTCTTCTTGTTTACGAGCTTGAATGTTCTCAAGCGTCCTGTGGTGCTCGTCCTCGATGGACGCCTTTTCATCTTCGAGACTCTGCTTGCGGGCATCGAGGGTGCTTTCGAGACGTTCGACCTCGCTTTGGAGACGGTCCTCCTCTTCCTTGAGGGAGGCCAGCTCACTGCGTTTGCGCTCGGCGTATTGCTCTTCGATCTGCTGTTTGGTCTTGCGCCATTGCGCATCAAAGGAAGCTAGCTTGTCCTCAAGCGGCTGACGGTTCTGTTCATATTCACGTTCAGCTTCCTCCTTGGCCTTGATGGCGGAGGACTCCGCCCGGTCGATGGTGGCCTGTTCCGCATCCTTGAGCGGTTTGAACAGTGCGTCGAGTTGTTCTTCGGCGGCCGCCTCGATGTCCTGCAGTATCTCCTGGAAGCCCTCGGCTGCTTCACCGGCGATTGCGGCGACGGTATCGAGGGTCATCGTTTCATGATTTCTGAATGCTTTGCGGGCGTCTTCGAGAAGGTTCTCGAGGGTTTCGAGTTTTTTCGCGCGGGCTTTGGCATCGCTCTCTTCAGCCTTCGTGAACTGCTGCTGCAGCCGGGCTTCAAGCGAGGCCGCCTTATCGTCGCCCTCCTGTCGGGCGGTTTCCGATACCCGCTCCTCCAGCGCCGAGGAACGGGCTTCGCGAATGGTGGCATAGACTTCGGAGACATGGTCCTTGAGTGCATCGACGTACGGACGTTTCAGATGCGCGAGCAAGTCCGCAAGCGATGCATCGTCAGAATCGGCCGCCCGCTGGAAATGTTCGAGCGTCTGTTTCAGTTCCCGGTTTTTGGACCGCTGCGGCTTCAGGCGGCTCTCGACCATCGAACGGTAGCCTTCGAGTCTTTCTCTTGCGCTCTTTGTCTCGCGGTCGAGCGCTTCGTCGATGAAGCGCAGGCGCTCTTGATGGCGGCGCTTCAGCGTCTCGATCTGATTGGAAAGTTCCGTTTTCTGGTGCTCGATGTCAAGAAAGGCTTGTTTGAGCTCCTCTTCTTTGGCCGCGTCGATGCGCTTTTCAATCTGCTGAATCTCCGCGGCCGTACGGTCGCGACGCTTCATGGTCTTGCGTATTTCGAGGCGGGTGGTGAGGATGCTGTTCTCGTGGGCCGCCTTGACTTCTTCAAGCTGGATGTCACGGTTTCTCTTTGCTTCGAGGGTTTCGATGGTCTGCTGGGTGCTGAGGCGTGTTTGCTCTAGTTCGCGACGCCGCTCGAGCTGGTCGCGGTCGGTCTCGGCGTGGCGCCGACGCAGCTCGTGGTCGATGGCGGCGCGCCGGTGCTCGTATTCGGCCTGCAGGCGGTCGAGGGCGGCATCCTTCTTTGCTTGCAGGTCGTGTTCGACTTGCTCCTCCTTGGCCTGGTGCATGGCCTGCTGAAGTTTCTTCTCTTCGATCCTGAAATGGTGCTCGATGTCGGCGAGCGTCTGTTCATGCTGTTTCTGGGTCTCCTTCATCCGGAGACGGAGAATTGCATCCTCCTCGTCGATGGCGGCGCGCGCATCCGTGTAGCGGATCTCTTTCTCGGCGTCCTTGATGTCGAGGCGGAAGCGGATGTCGTCGATCTCATCATAGATGGGCAGAAGCTCCCTGGTGACATCGATGATCTCCTTGATGCGTCGGCTTTCGAAGGCGTGGAGTGCTTTGAAAATGGATTTGAAATGTGTTTTGAGCTGCTTTAGCTCCTGGTGGAGCGGATGGTCCCCGAGATAGGTATCAAGCTCATCGAGCAGTTTGGGGGAGGCGTCCTGGAAGTGGTCGAAGATCTGCTTGAGGCGCTCCTGGTGTGTAAAGACCAGCGATTCGTGCTCCTCAATCGCGGATTCCACGGTCTGCTTGGTCTCTCCGGCTAGCGACCGGAACATCCGCAAGGTCTTGCCGAGGGTCTCCTGCAGCGCGTCGACGTGTTTGTATAGCGCTTCCTGACGGGCTTGGTTGAGTTCGTTCTGTTTGTTTACATGGTCCCGGCCGGCCGATTCGTCATCCTTGAGGTTGCGAAGGCGGACCTTTTCGGCGCTGACATCCTGATGGACCTGGTTCTTGAAATCCTTCTGATAGGTATCGAAGAAGTCGGAGACATCGTCCAGGGTCTTCTCGAAGTCCTGGAAAGGTTCAAGAAGTCTTTCACGTGTCCGCGTCAGATTGGAGCTGACAGCCCGGATGGTCTGGTTTACCTCTTTGCGGACCATGTTTAGACGGTGCTGAAAGGAGCCGTCGAGTTTCTTCAGGCGTTTGCGCTGGGTCTCGATGGCTTTCTCGATGGCTTTTTCATGTGGCTTGAAGTCCTTGTCGATCCGGGTTTCGACGTGCTTCAGCTTCCGGCGTTCGGAAGCATGCAGCTTATCCAGGTCCTTGAGCGCCTTTTCAAGGCGTTCACGTCCCTGGCGTTTGTTTTTCTCCAGATTCTTTTCGTACAAGTCGATCCGCTCGCGATAGGCGGCGGCGTCCTCTTGATAGGACGAGCGGATCTCTTTGGATTTGGCGTCCTTCTGGCGCTGGATGTCCTCAAGTTCGGCCTCGAGGACGGTGCGGGCGTGCTTGTGCTCGTTTTCGAGCGTCTCGAGTCCGCTCTCCATATCCGCCTTATCCTTCTGGATGCGGCGGATCTGTTCCTCGATGCGGAGGTCATAGGCCTTCGCCTCTGCGCTTCGTTCTTTCTGCAGTCGCCGGTCGGCTTCCCGGCGGCGCTCCGCATGGTCCTTCTCGTTTGCTTCAAAGGATTTCTGCGCCTCGGAGAGGACACGCTCCTGTTCGTCCTTGAGCCTGCCGAGTGCTTTTCGATGCGGCTCGATCTGCTCCCGGTAAGCGTTCTCGATAGCGTAGATCCGCTGTTCGAGGCTGCGTTCATCGTGGTCGGAAGCCAAGGTGGTCCCCTCCTTTCCATCGCGTACGTAAACCGTTTTGCAATTGTTTATATTTTATCACACCCCATTGCCAAAAACAACGCGCCCGAAAATAATGCCCCGTCCGTATGGGATTGTAAAAGCGAGGCATTCGTGTATAATCTGGGATAGAGAGGTGAGATTATGAGTGAACGCATCGTCTCTGCGGAAAAACATCCTGAAGAAGTCGAACAGGTCGAACTGCGCCCGCAGCGGCTCGAAGAATATATCGGACAGGACCATGTCAAGGAAATGATGAGGGTCTTCATCCAGGCCGCCCGTCATCGTAGCGAGGCGCTTGACCACGTCCTGCTTTACGGCCCGCCGGGTCTTGGGAAGACGACCCTGGCCAACATTGTGGCCAACGAGGTCGGCGTGAACATCAAAGTCGCCAGCGGCCCGGCGATAGAAAAAAGCGGCGATCTGGCCGTCCTGCTCACGAACCTTGAACCGGGGGATATTCTGTTCATCGATGAGATTCATCGGCTTCCCCGTGTGGTTGAGGAGGTTCTCTATCCGGCGATGGAGGACTTCGCGATCGATCTCATTGTCGGCAAGGAGGAGACCTCGAAGTCAATCCGGGTCGACCTCCCGCCTTTCACGCTTATCGGCGCGACGACACGCTTCGGTGACCTGACGGCGCCGCTTCGGGACCGTTTCGGTGTCGTCCACAAACTTGAATACTATGACGAGGACGCCCTCGCGCAGATCTGCCGGCGGACGGCCGGCATCTATGGTACCACCATCGACGATCCGGCAGTCGCTGAAATCGCTCGCCGCAGCCGAGGCACGCCACGGATTGTGAACCGTCTCTTCCGCCGCATCCGGGATTTCGCCGATGTTCAAAACGACGGCGTCATCGATCTTGAGATCGCGCGTCACGCGCTAGGCAAGCTGCGTATCGATACCCTCGGCCTCGACCAGAAGGACCACGACTACCTAAGAGGCCTCATCGAAGGCTACGGCGGCGGTCCTGTCGGCGTCGAGAGTCTGGCCTCCTCGATCAGCGAGGAAGTCACGACCATCGAAGACGTCTATGAACCCTATCTGCTGAAACTCGGCTTCATCAAGCGGACCCCTCGCGGACGGGTGGCGACGGAGAAAGCCTACGAGCACCTCGGAGAGCCTCATCAGAAGGGATTGTTCGGATGAGAACGAAGGATTTCTCCTATCATCTACCGAAACACCTCATCGCCCAGCAGCCTAAAGAGCGGCGGACGGATTCACGGTTGCTGGTGATGGACCGTTTCGACGGGCGGACCGTGCACACGCAATTTCGTCAGTTCCATCGATATCTGCGCCCGGGCGATGTGCTGGTGCTCAACGACACCGCCGTCATCCCGGCCAGGCTTCTCGGCGAGAAGGAAGGGACCGGCGCGGTAGTGGAGGTCTTACTGCTGAGGGAGGTGCGCCCGGATGAATGGGAGTGCCTCGTCGGCAACGCCCGCAAGGTCAAGCTCGGGACCCCGCTTGTCTTCGGAGATGGGGCCTTGCGCATGCGCTGCACCCATGTCGGGAAGGAAGGGCTGCGCACATTCTCCCTGCATTATGAGGGCTCGCTTGATGAAATCCTTGAACACCTCGGCGACATGCCCCTGCCGCCTTACATCCATGAGACGCTCGAAGACCCCGAGCGCTATCAGACCGTCTATCGGCGTGAGAAAGGCAGCGCCGCGGCACCGACCGCCGGTCTGCACTTTACGGAGGACTATCTGCGCCAGATAGAGGAGACAGGCGTCGACGCGGTCTTCCTGACATTGCATGTCGGCCTCGGGACATTCCGCCCCGTGAAAGTCGAGCGCGTCGAGGAGCACCACATGCATGAGGAATACTACAGCGTGCCCGAAACGACAGCCGCCCGGATCAACCGTGCCCGCAGGGAAGGTGGACGCGTCGTCGCGGTGGGCACGACGAGCGTGCGGACTCTGGAGACCGTCGCCGATGCAGACGGCTTCATCCGCCCCGGCAGCGGTTCGAGCGACCTGTTCATCTATCCGGGGTATCCGTTCCGGGCGGTCGATGCGATGTTGACGAACTTCCATCTCCCCGAGTCGACACTGCTGATGATGGTCTCTGCCTTCGCCGGCAGGAAGCATGTGCTCTCGGTTTATGAGGAAGCCATTGAAAAAGAGTATCGATTCTATTCCTTCGGGGATGCTATGTTCCTCACCGACAAACTGTGAATAAAGAAAAATCCCGGACAGTTGTGGACTGCGTCCGGGATTCATTCATGAATGCGTCATTCAATAACAATCTCGACAATGTCGCCTTCGCTTGATTCGACATCGACAATCTTGCCGACGGTCCCGGCCTCGATCATGTCAAGAACCATGTCGAGGTCCAGGTCCACATCCATGTTTTCGATCTTGTTGAGCTTGGGAAGGCCTTTTTTGGATTTGAGGGCCACTCGTGCGAACTCGAGAGGAATCTGGATGTTGACCTTGTCTCCGTCGTGGCTGTTCACGCGGATCTTGAACATCCGGAAGGGTTCCTTCTTGGGGGATTTCTGCTTCGGTTCCTCTTCGAGGGACTTGAGAAGCTCCGCGCCTTCCTGCGGAGTGATGGTCTTGTTCTGGACCATGTCGAGAATCTTGAGTTTTTCCTGGCTCATGTTTTCACTCCTTCAACATCTTCAGTGCTTCCTCGCTTGAGATCTCGCCGTTTTGAAGGCGTTCGAGGATCTGTTCGCGGTCCGGGCGGGCGGGCTCTTCCTTCTCGACTTTGTAGCCGAGCGCGCCGATGACTTCATCGAGCATCTTCTTGACGGTGGGGTAGGAGAGGTCGAGTTCCTTTTCGAGCTGCTTGATGCTGCCTTTGTTCTTGATGAACAGTTCGATGAAATACAGGTGTTCCTTCGAGAGATAGTTGAATTTGGAAAGGTGGAACTGACCGCTGATCTCGGTCTGGCAATGCGAACACTCGAGTTTCGTGACGAAGAGGTCATGCCCGCAGATTGGACATTCGCCGATGACTTTCTTGTGCATGTTCTCACTCCTCAAAAGATTCGGATACAGATGGTCGCATCATCGCTTTCGATGTCGACCCTTAGACCCTTTGCGTAGCGGATGAGTCTGCAGATGAGTTTCATGTCGATGTTTTCTTCTGTAAGATGTCGCGAGCGCTTCCCGGCGATGCGCAGGAACAGGTTCACAATCGAGATCGGCAGCGGAAGCGCGAACAGCGTGCGGAAGAAGAGGTTGACCTTCTTCGATTCCTTTGGCAAATCCATCGACAGTTTGATGAAATGCGCGCGTTTCAAGGTGCCTCTTATTGGAAGTTTCGAGGTCTCTTCCGGCTGGTTCAACATCCGGTAGGCGTCTAATGTTTCGAGGTCTGCATCCCTAAGGGATTCCAGCAATTCAAGCCTTTCCATTCCCTCACCTCTCGCTTTGTCTTACGCTTTCTTTCGCCGGCTGGTAATGTTATTATAGTGTATAATCCAGACGACGTCAAGCTAAAAATCAAAAATATGCACACATTTATTAAAAATATTAATTATTATGTTGATTATATTAAATGTCGGGAATCTTTATATAACCATTTCGCCATTCAACTTTGTCTGTTACGCATTCTGGAAAAAAGGTCGCATCATCGTAAAGCGAAGGGATGGAAAAGCCGCTGTGCATCGTTTATAATATCAAGGAGACGTCAAGGTAGGGTGAGGTATTATGGCATATCGTGTAGGTATCGACATCGGAAGTACGACCATCAAGGTCGTCGTTCTCGATGAAGACGACAACATAATATATAGAACCTACGACCGGCATATGAGCAGCATCTCCAAGGCCCTCAAGGACATGTTCGAGGACCTCAAAAGCAATTTCGGGAACCAGGAGATGCAGTTCAATTTCACTGGCAGTGCCGGTCTTTCGCTAGCCAAGAGCATTGATGCGCAGTTCACGCAGGAGGTCATCAGCGCCACGCGGGCGCTGAGGGAATATGCCGGCGGTGTGGATGTGTGCATCGAGCTAGGCGGTGAGGATGCCAAGATCATCTTCTTTGATGGAGCGAATGTCGAACAACGCATGAACGGCACCTGTGCCGGCGGCACCGGCGCCTTCATCGACCAGATGGCGGCGCTGCTCGATACGGATGCGGCCGGCGTGAATGAACTGGCCAAGAATTATGAGAAGCTTCACGACATCGCCTCCCGCTGCGGTGTCTTCGCCAAAAGCGACATCCAGCCGCTGTTGAACCAGGGGGCCCGCAAGGAGGATATCGCGGCCAGCATCTATCAAGCCATCGTCAATCAGACCATCGGCGGACTCTCGCAAGGCAAGAAAATCCAAGGCAGAGTCGCCTTTCTAGGCGGCCCGCTCACTTTCTCCAGCGAACTGCGCCGCCGCTTCATCGAATACCTGAACCTCGAGGACGTGTTCACACCTGAAGACGGCGAAATCTTCGTCGGCATCGGAGCCGCGCTCGAGGCCGCCGATAGCCCCGTCACCATCCAGTCCCTGATCGACCGCATTCAAGCTTACCGCGAGCAGCACAGCGACGACAAGCAGAACCGCCTTGAGCCCCTGTTCCAGACAGAAGAAGAATACGAGGCCTTCAAGGAACGCCACGCCCACGCGACCGTCGAGCGGCTCGACCCGGACGATTACAGCGGCGAGGCCTTTCTCGGCATCGATGCCGGCAGCACGACGACCAAGATGCTGGTCATCAGCGAGGACGACCGCATCCTCTACGAATACTACGCGCATAACCGAGGCAACCCTGTCGATGTCGCCCGAAGAGCCCTCGAGCGGATGTATGAAGAACTCCACCCGGGCATCATCATCAAGAAGGCCTACAGCACCGGATATGGTGAAGAGCTGATCAAGAACGCCTTCAAGCTCGATGGCAGTGAAGTCGAGACGATTTGTCACTACACGGCCGCGAAGCATTTCGACCCCGATGTCAACTTCGTCGTCGACATCGGCGGACAGGATATGAAGTGTTTCCAGGTCGATGACGGACTGATCAGCTCCATCATTCTTAACGAGGCCTGCTCGAGCGGCTGCGGTTCGTTCATCGAGACCTTCAGCGAATCGATGGGATACGATATCGGCGACTTCTCGGAGCTTGCCTTGGAAGCCGGGGAACCCGTCGATCTGGGAAGCCGCTGCACGGTATTCATGAACTCCAGCGTCAAGCAGGCGCAGAGCGAAGCGGCGAATACGGAGGACATCAGCGCCGGGCTCGCGGTCAGCGTCGTCAAGAACGCACTATATAAAGTCATCCGCGCGCACGACGTGACAGAAGAGTATGGCGAGAATATCCTCGTGCAGGGCGGAACCTTCCGCAACGACGCGGTCCTGCGGGCTTTTGAGCGTGAAACCGGCGTCGAGGTCACACGCCCCAACATCGCCGGGCTCATGGGCGCCTTCGGCGCCGCGATGCTCGCGAAGGAGGCGGCGGCGCCGAACAACCATTCCACCCTTCTCGACCACCACGCGCTAAAGACCTTCGAGTACGACACCAAGCGAGCTGTCTGCAGAAAGTGCGAGAACCGCTGCCCGTTGACCGTCAATATCTTCGGCGACGGCTCGAAATACATCAGCGGCAACCGCTGTGAGAAAGGCGGCAACCTGAACGTCAGCTACGAAGAACTGCCGAACCTCTATTTATATAAATATGAGAAGCTCCTTTCCTACCAACCCGATGAAGATAAGGAGTATCGTGCGACGGTCGGGCTCCCGCTCGCTCTGAACATGTACGAGAACATCCCCTTCTGGCAGCCCTTCTTCGACCATCTCGGCGTCAGGGTCGTCTACAGCGAACGTTCGAGCAAGCGCCTGTATGAAAAAGGACAGGACACGGTCCCCTCCGATACGGTCTGCTACCCGGCGAAGCTGGTGCACGGCCATATCGAGTCCCTTTTCGAGAAAGAACCGGATTTCATCTTCTATCCGAACATGCCGTTCAACTTCCGTGAGAAAACGCACGGCGACAATTATTTCAACTGCCCGATCGTGGCCTATTATCCGGAAGTCGTCGACGCCAACATGTCGCATCTCGACATGGAGGCTTTCAACCAGCCCTACCTGAGCCTGAACAACCGCAAGAAGTTCGTCGATGCAATCCACAAGGCGCTCTCGCCACATCTCGATGTCGGCAAGCACGCGCTGCGCAAAGCCTATGATGCCGGCATCGACGCCTACCGCGCCTTCCGCGAGGACATTCAAAAAGAGGGCGAACGCGCCCTTGAATACGCCCGCGAACACGACCTCAACGCCATCGTGCTCGCCGGCCGCCCCTATCATATCGACCCGGAAGTCAACCACGGCATCCCCAAGATGATCCGCAGTTTGAACGTGGTGGTGCTCAGCGAGGATTCCATCTCCCATCTAGCACAGCAGGACCCGGTCGACGTGCTGAACCAATGGACCTACCACACGCGGCTCTACGATGCCGCACGGGCGGTCAGCGCCTACGAGAATGTAAACCTCGTGCAGCTGGTCAGTTTCGGCTGCGGCCTGGACGCCATCACGAGCGATGAAGTTCAGCAGATCCTCGAGCGCAACGGAAAAGTCTACACCCAAGTCAAGATCGATGAGATCTCCAACCTGGGAGCTGTCACGATCCGTCTGCGCAGCCTGCTCTCCACGATGGAAGGGAGGGATTACCGTGGCGACGCTTGAATACGACGAGGACGGTCGCCTGCTCTTCACTGAGGAGATGCGGAGAGAATACACCATCCTTGCGCCCCAGATGGCGCCCTACCATTTCGATTATCTCATCCAGGCCCTCAACAGCGAAGGATATAACGCCGAGCTCTTGAAGAGCGAGGATTACTCCCTCATCCACGAAGGGATGAAATACGTCCACAACGACATGTGCATCCCGGCCATGCTGGTGATCGGCCAGTTCATCGACGCGCTGAAGCGGGGGGACTACGATCCGGACAAGGTCGCGCTCATCCTCGTGCAGACGGGCGGCGGCTGCCGGGCGAGCAATTACATCAAGATTCTCCGCAAGGCGCTTGAAAAGGCCAGGCTTTCACAGGTGCCCGTCATCAGCCTGAACCCTCGAGGCTTCGAGAAGAACCCGGGATTCAAGATCACGCCGCGGCTTCTGCATAAACTGCATGATGCGATGCTCTTCGGCGACACGATGATGAATCTGACGCTGCAGACACGCCCCTACGAGAAGGAAGCCGGCGCGACGAAACGCGCCAAAGAAGAAATCGACGCCCGTCTCGCCGATTATTTCGAACACCGCCGGATATTCACCTGGCGCCGCGCGAAACGGATGGTGCACTTCATCATTGAACGGTTCCGCGCCATCGATACGCACCCGCGGAACAAGCCCAAGGTGGGCATTGTCGGGGAGATCTACGTCAAGTACTCCCCCCTCGGCAACAACTCTCTCGAAGAGACGCTCGAGAAAGAGGGCGTCGAAGTCGTCACTCCGCCGCTTTACGATTTCTTCCTCTACACCTCCACCAACCGCATTATCGACATCTCCCGCTACGGCGGGAGCCGTCTGGAGAAATGGCTCTGGTGGTTCATCATCTGGTATGTCGAGATCCGGCGTGGAAAGATCCGCAAAGCCATGCGTGAAGCCGGTTTCGAGGCGCCCATCCCCTTCAAGCAGCTCAAGAAGCTCGTGGACGGCGTCCTCGACAAAGGGGCTCACGCCGGGGAAGGCTGGCTGCTCACCGCGGAGATGATCGACCTCATCGAGCATGGCGCCCCGAATATCGTCAGCACGCAGCCTTTCGGCTGCCTGCCCAATCACATTGTCGCAAAAGGCATGTTCAAAAAGCTCAAGAGTCTTTATCCCGAAAGCAACGTCGTGGCGATCGACTACGATACCAGCGCCTCGAAGATCAACCAGATCAACCGCATCAACCTGATGGTCTCGAATGCCTTCCGCAATCACGCCCGGGGCGGTGAGCAGACGTGAGTCTGATCTTTGAGAAACTTCAGACCTGTCCCGACACCCGGGCCCGCCTCGGCCGGCTCACGAGTGCAAGAGGTAGTTTCCCCACACCTTTGTTCATGCCGGTCGGCACGCAAGCCACCGTCAAGACACTCGAGCCCGCGGAAGTCGGGGCCGTGAGTGAAGGGATGATCCTCGCCAACACCTATCATCTGTGGTTGCAGCCGGGCGAGGAGATTGTCGCCAAGCACGGCACCCTGCACGATTTCATGAACTGGAACGGCGGTCTGCTCACCGACAGTGGCGGCTATCAAGTGTTCAGCCTCTCGAAGATCCGGGAGATCACCGAAGAGGGCGTGCATTTCCGTCACCATCGCAGCGGCCGTCCGCTTTTCCTCTCGCCCGAAAAAAGCCTCGCCATCCAGAACCGGCTGGGTTCCGACATCGCGATGAGCTTTGATGAATGCCCGCCCTTTGATGCCTCCCGTGCGTACATGGAGGCGTCCGTCGAACGGACGCTTCGCTGGGCGAAGCGCGGCAGGGATGTGCATGCGCGTCAGGACCAGGCGCTTTTCGGCATTGTCCAGGGTGGCCCTCACAAAGACCTCCGCCGTCGGTCGGCAGAGGGTCTTCTGCAGATCGGTTTCGACGGATACGCCGTGGGCGGCCTGTCGGTGGGGGAAAGTGCACAAGAACGAAACGAAGCGCTCAAGTGGACCGAACAGTTCCTGCCTGAAGAGAAGCCGCGCTATCTGATGGGTGTGGGCACGCCCGAGTCTTTGCTTGAAAGCATCGCGCGGGGAATGGATCTCTTCGATTGTGTCCATCCGACCCGCCTGGCCCGCCATGGCGCCGCCTATACAGAACAGGGGCGCCTGAGCGTCAAGGCGGCCGTCCACGCCGATTCAATGGAACCGCTGGATGCGGGCTGCGGCTGCAAAGTCTGCCGCCACTACACCCGCAGTTATCTCAGACATCTGCTCAAGGCCGAGGAATGGCTCGGGAAACGCCTTCTCAGCTACCACAACCTCTATTTCCTCAAGCGCCTCATGGCGCGGGCCCGCGACGCGATCGCTGCGGGGACGTTCGACACATTCAGGACCGAATTTCTCAAACGGTACCGCCAAAAGACGGATGGATAATGCGGCCGGTGGTTTCAATATCGTCCCATGTGCGTTATAATGGCTTTGAAGACTGACCTGGAGGTTATACTATGTTCGAGCAGAACGAGCATTTCACACAGAAGCCCTCGATAAAAGTCATCGGCATCGGTGGCGGCGGCGGCAACGCCGTCAACCGCATGATCGAAAACGAAGTGAAGGGCGTGGAATTCGTCGGCATCAACACCGACGCCCAGGTCCTGAGACTTTCGAAGGCGGATATCCGCCTGCAGATAGGCAAGACGCTCACCCGTGGCCTCGGCGCCGGCGCCGATCCGGAAATCGGACGCCGGGCGGCGCTTGAGAGTGAAGATGAGCTTCGTGAAATGCTGAACGAGACGGACATGGTCTTTCTCACCGCCGGCATGGGCGGCGGTACCGGCACCGGCGCCGCGCCCGTGATCGCCAACATCGCCCGTGAGTGCGGCTGTCTGACAATCGGCATCGTCACGAAGCCGTTCAAGTTCGAAGGACGCCGCCGGGTCGCCACCGCTCTCGAAGGCCTCGACGCTCTCAAACCGTACGTCGATACGTTGATTGTCGTCCCCAACGACCGCCTGCTTTACGTCGTCGACCGCGACACGAGCATGCTCGAAGCGTTCCGCGAGGCGGACAACGTTCTCCGGCAGGGTGTGCAGGGCATCGCGGAGATCATCACCGTCCCGGGTCTTATCAATGTCGACTTCGCCGATGTCAAGACCGTCATGCGCGACAAGGGTACGGCGCTGATGGGCATCGGCATCGCCAGCGGCGAGGAACGCGCGACGGATGCGGCGAAGAAGGCCATTCACTCCCCCTTGCTCGATGCCAACATCGACGGCGCGACGGACGCCATCGTGAACGTCACAAGCGGCACCGACATCTCGCTTTGGGAGGTCACCGAAGCCATCGAGGCGATCCAGGACGCCAGCTCCACCGAAATCAACATCATTCATGGCGCCACGATTAATGAAGATCTCGAAGAAGAAGTCATCGTCACTGTCATCGCCACCGGGTTCGACGAAAGCAAGACCATCGAGCTCGAGGAACTCGGCACGAGCGAATACGTTGAAAGCGAATACGCACCCCGCCGGGACGAGAATACCGCGAAGCAGCCGGCCGCGGCCGATAAGAAAAAGAAGAAGAAGAAAAAAGGCAAGGACAAGGACGAGCCGGAAGATTCCGACGCGAAGGAAGCGGAAGGCGAAAAGAAGCAGGAGAACATCCCCTCGTGGCTCAAGAACCGCTTCAAGTGAAACGTCTCCCCGACTACGACCTGCTCAGCCGCCTGAGGCGTAAACATCCGGACGTGGAGCTTGTCCTCGCAAGCAAGTACCTAGCCGCCGAAGATTTTCAGGTTTTTCTCGATGCGGGTGTTTGCAATTTCGGTGAAAGCCGTGCTGAAGCCCTGGAGGCTAAACGGAGCAGGGTCCCGGAAGGCGTGCGCTGGCATTACCTCGGTCCCCTGCAGACGAAAAAGGTCAAAAAAATCGCCGCCGACCTCGATTGTCTGCACAGTCTGGATCGGTTGAAACTCGCACGTGAGCTGGACCGCCGCCGGGATGAGCCCCTACCGTGCTACGTCCAGGTCAACATCTCCGGAGAACCCCAGAAGCACGGCGTCGAGATAGAGCGCACCCATACGCTTCTCAAGGCGCTGCGTCCGTTTCGCAACATCCACGTCGTCGGCTTGATGGGGATGGCCTCGCAGACCGACGACACCACGAGGATCCAGGAACAATTCGCCACCCTCAGACGCCTGCGCGACGAGGCGAGGCGCGAGAATCCTGAGGTTGAAGGACTTTCGATGGGCATGAGCGAGGATTATGAAACAGCGCTCGAGGAAGGGGCGACCATCCTTCGGCTCGGCCGCATCCTGATCCGGGAGGGCGACCATGAGTAAGAAGAAAAAGGATAAGCAGAACGCATACGAACGGACGGAGTTCATCAAGATCGATGACGACACCGACGTCTTCGAGCTGGCGGACAAGCTCATGTACCGCCGGCCGTTGATCTTGAACTTCGAGGATTTCGACCTCGTCGAGAGCAACCGCTACATCCTGTTTTTAAGCGGCGTCATCTATGCGCTCGATGGGGACGTCGAGGCCATCCGGGAACGCATCTTCGCCTTTGCGACGAAGCGCGATCTCAAGGACAAGAGCCTCCGCAAGTTTATCAACAAATACAAGGAGTAATCCCATGGTCTTTTTTTTGGAACTGCTCGCGATTGCACTGCAAGTGTATTTCTATCTGATGATCGCCTATGTGCTGCTCAGCTGGGTGCCTTCCATCCGCGAAACGAAAATCTATTACTATCTGCACGTCATCACGAACCCCTACATGCGCATTTTCCGCGGCGTGCTGGTCTTCGGCAGCTTCGACTTCACGCCGATTGTCGGCTTTATCATCTACGCCGTCGGGCTGTCGGCCTTCCAGCAGTTCGTCGCATCGCTGGGTTGAAGGGTTGCATTCCTCGCCCGGTGTGTATATAATGTATGTAACGTCAGCGAAGCGGACGGACCTCGGGAAGTTGCCGTTAACAGAGACCAAGTGGCGCTGGGAACTTGGAACGGGCCCTCGGGGGCATCACCGCGGAGACGGACGGTCGAAGAGGCCGTCCCGCACCCTGCGTTATCGGGAACAAGGCGCTAGTGGCAGCTAGAACGAAGGTGGTACCGCGGACTCACGTCCGTCCTTCGACTAGGTGCTTTTTTTATTATTCTGAGAACCCGTCCCACGGGTCCATCCAAGGAGCGTGTGAACATGAAAGACTACAAATCCACCCTGCACATGCCGAAGACCGACTTCCCCATGCGGGGGCGTCTTGGCAAGAACGAACCGAAGCGCCAGGCGTTCTGGGAGGAAGAAGACATCTACCGTAGACGCCTCGAGAAGAACCGCGACAACCCGCCTTTCGTTCTTCCCGACGGCCCGCCCTATGCCAACGGCGACATCCACATCGGCCATGCATTGAACAAGATCCTCAAGGATATGATCGTCCGCGACAAGAGCATGCGCGGCTTCCACACCCGCTTCGTGCCGGGGTGGGACACGCACGGCCTGCCCATCGAGACGGCCCTGACGAGGGATGAAGGCGTCGACCGCAAGACGCTCAGCATCCCCGAGTTCCGGCGGCGCTGCGCGGATTTCGCCCGCACCCAGATCGACAACCAGCGCCGGCAGTTCAAGCGGCTCGGCATCCTCGGCGAATGGGAGGAGCCCTATGTGACGATGGACCGCGGCTTTGAAGCGAGCCAGCTCGAGACCTTCGCCGACATGGTCGAGCAGGGCCTCATCTACAAGGGTCTCAAACCGGTCTTCTGGTCGCCTTCAAGCGAGACGGCTCTCGCCGAAGCCGAGATCGAGTATGCCGAGAAGACCTCGCCCTCGATCTATTTCACGTTCGAGGCCGTCGAGACCGGTTCCTTCGATGAGCAGTTCAAGTTCCTCGTGTGGACGACCACGCCCTGGACGATTCCGGCCAATCTGGCGCTCGCCGTCAGCGAGGAGATCGACTACGTCTTCGTCCGCGCCGGCGAGGAGGTCTACGTCCTCGCCGAGGCGCTGCTTTCCGACCTCAAGGAACGCCTCGGCCTGGAGTCCGTCGAGGTTCTGCGCCACGTCAAGGGCGAAGCGCTGCTCGGGCTGACCTACCGTCACCCGCTCTACGACCGGGAGAGTCCCGTCGTCCGCGGTCATCACGTGACCATCGAAAGCGGAACCGGCCTCGTGCACATCGCCCCAGGCCACGGCGAGGACGATTTTCTCATCGGCCGGAATGAAGGGCTCGAGACGTTCTGCCCCGTGGATGAGCGTGGACGGATGACCGCAGAGAGCGGCGCTTATGAAGGGCTCTTCGTCGAGGACTGCTCCGAAAGGGTCGTCGAGGATCTCAAGGCGCAGGGCAGCCTGCTCAAGCTTGAGCGGATGACCCACAGCTATCCACATGACTGGCGCACGAAGCAGCCCGTCATCTTCCGCGCCACCGACCAGTGGTTCGCCTCCGTCGAGACCCTCAAGGACCAGCTCGTCGAAGCCGTCAACGGGGTCGAGTGGCTGCCCGCGTGGGGCCGTGTACGCATGGAGAACATGATCAAGGACCGCACCTCGTGGTGCATCAGCCGCCAGCGTGCGTGGGGGGTCCCCATTCCGGTCTTCTACCGCGAAGACGATGAGCCCATCCTTGATGCCGATGTCATCCGGCATGTGGCCTCCAAATTCCGCTCGCACGGATCGAACGCCTGGTATGAACTCGACGCCGAGGCGCTGCTTCCCGAAGGCTATAAGACCCCGGGCGAGGACATCCGCAAGGAGACGGACACTATGGATGTCTGGTTCGACTCCGGCACAGTGCACCGCGGCGGCCAGACCGACCGCGGCATGGACTTTCCCGCGGACCTCTACCTCGAAGGCTCGGATCAGTACCGGGGCTGGTTCAACAGCTCCCTGACGACCGCCGTCGCCTCGCGGGGCGAAGCGCCCTACCGGACGGTCCTCACCCACGGGTTCGTCCTCGACGGCGAGGGCCGCAAGATGAGCAAATCACTCGGCAACGTCGTCGACCCCATTGAAGAGATGGAGCAAAAAGGCGCCGACATCCTCCGGCTGTGGGTCGCGAACGTGGAATATACCGGCGATGTGCGCATCAGCGAGAAGATGATGCGCCAGATCGCCGAATCCTACCGCAAGATCCGCAACACCCTCCGTTTCATGCTCGGGGTGCTGGCGGATTTCGACCCGGCGCGCGACGCCGTGCAGGAAGAAGCCCTCGGCGAGGTCGAGCGGTATATGCTGCTGAAGCTCGACCGCCTCGTGAACCAGGCGAACGGCGCCTACGTCCGTTATGCGTTCGACGACGTCATGCGGCATTACAATCGTTTCGTCGTGCGCGATCTGAGCGCCTTCTATCTTGATGT